>NZ_JBEOXU010000107.1:0-22342 GCF_040296725.1 Streptomyces sp. NPDC002044 | reverse complement strand
CCCCCGGCGGGGGCGCCCCGCAGCCCAGCCGGGCGTCACAGGAGGCGGCTGCCGAACTCCGCCGCGATCAGCGCGGCCAGCACCGCGTACAGGGTGAGCGGCACCAGCCAGTGCGGGACCGCCCGCAGCACCGAGCCGGGTTTCGCCAGGTGCCGGGTGACGTACCAGAACAGAGGGATCATCACCGCCCAGACGGCCACGCACCACGGGCACAGCGCCCCGATGACGTACAGGCACTGCCCGATCAGCCACACCGTGAAGGCGAAGCCCGCGGCGATCGCGGCCCACAGGCCCAGCCAGAGCCGGCGGGGGAGGACCGCCCCGGCGACCAGGGCCAGGCCCAGGCCCGCGAGGGCGGCGAAGCCGGCGAGGCCGAGCAGCATGTTGGGGAAACCCAGCAGGTTGCTCTGCCAGGTGGCCATCACGTCGCCGCAGCTGAGGACCGCGTTCACGTTGCACCCGGGGGAGAAGAGGGGGTCCTCCAGGGTGCGCAGCCGGTCGTACGTCAGGACGCCCGAGGCCAGCGTGCCGATCAGGCCGCCGACGAGCAGGAGCAGGCCCGTGCCCCGGGCGGACCGGGCGGACCGTGCGGACCGGGCGGACCGGGCGGGGAGAGGGGCGTCGGGGCTCATTGCCCCGACCCTACGAACGGCGGGCGGCCCGGCGGCAGAGCGGAAGGACTCCGGCACGCAGGGTCGTCCGGCCCTGGTTCCGGCCCGTCCGGAGTGCCTCATATCACTTTTTATCCGGTCCGACCGGATCCGATCCGCCCGGCCGACCCCGGATGATGGAGGGCATGCACGTCAAGCCCGTCGCCTCGGCGCTCCACTGGGCCGTGGCCACCGGCCGTCGGCTCGCCGAGTGCTGGGCGGGCTCGCCGAGGGCGCTGGACGTGCTCACCGCGCTCGGCTGCCTGGGCCTGATGTCGCTGGACCTGCCGGGCCTGGCCGCCGCGGACAACTCGCTCAACGGCCCGCTCGCCGCCGGCGTCCTCGCCGCCGGCTGCTCGACCCTGCTGCTGCGGCGCCGGATGCCCTGGCTCTCCTTCCTCGCCGCGCTGCTGTTCATCGGCTGGCTGCACGAGCTGACCCTGATCCAGTTCGCGCTGTACTCGGTGGGCCGCTACCGCGGGCGCCGGGCCGGGATCCTGGCCACCACGGCCTACGTGGCCTTCGCCCTGGTGATGTTCCTGCTGCCGGGCTGGCCCGAGCCGCGGGTCGAGACCCTCAGCGCCTTCCTCAGCCTGGTCGTGCCCATCGGGGTGCTCGCCTCGGCCGTCGGGATCGCCGCCTACCGCCACGACCTGGTGGCCGAGCTGACCGCCCGGCGGGCCGAGTCCGCCGTCCTCCAGGCCGTCCAGGAGGAGCGCACCTCCGTGGCCCGCGACGTCCACGACTTCGTCGGGCGGGAGCTGACCCTGCTGACCGTGCGCTCCGAGGTGCTGTCGGTGCGGGCGCGCCGGACGGCGTACGCCCAGGACTTCGAGGAGCTGGCCGACACCGCGCGCCGGGCCCACCTGGTGCTCAACGACATCATCGTGCAGCGCGGGGAGCGGGCCGCGACCCCGGGCGTCGACGGGCTCCCGGCCCTCGCCGAGGAGAGCGGGCGGGCCGGGTCGCCCGTACGGCTCGTGCTGGACCCGGACGCGCACGCGCTGTCGCCGCTGCGCCAGGCGGCGGTCTACCGGGTGGTCCAGGAGTGCCTGACCAACGCCGCGAAGCACGCGCGCGGGGAGACCATCGAGGTCTCGGTCGCGGCGGACGGCCCGCAGGTGCGGATCGCCGTGAGCAACGGGCTGCCCGACCGGACCCCCGGCCGCGCCCCGGTCTCGGCGGGCTCGGGTACGGCGAGCATGGCGGAGCGCGTCCGGAGCCTGGGCGGCACGCTGACCGCCACCCGCACGGAGGCGTCGTACCTCGTGGTCGCGACCCTGCCGCGCGGCTGACGGCCGTACGGGTCAGGCCCGCAGCACCCCGGAGGCGAACCGGGCCCCTTCCAGGGTGTCCAGGTCCTCGACGCACTTGCCCGAGCCCAGGGCCACGCAGTCCAGCGGGTTGTCCGCCACGAAGACCGGGATGCCGGTCGCGGAGGCCATCCGCAGGTCCAGGCCCGGCAGCAGCGCGCCGCCTCCGGTCAGCACGATGCCGTGCTCCATCACGTCGCCCGACAGCTCCGGCGGGCACTCCTCCAGAGTGGCGCGGACGGCCGCGATGACCGCCTCGACGGGCTCGTCGAGCGCCGCCCGTACATCGGTGGCGGTCAGCCGGAGGGTCTTGGGCATCCCGCCGACCCTCTCGCGGCCGCGCACGGTGAAGGTCCGGGTCTCCAGTTCGGGCCGGCCGGGCACGGGCCACGCCGATCCGATGGCCACCTTGGCGTCCTCGGCGGTGCGCTCGCCGATGAGCAGGCCGTGCTCCTTGCGGACGTGGTCGATGACCGCCGCGTCGAGCCGGTCGCCGCCGACCCGGAGCGAGCGCGAGGTGACGATGCCGCCCAGCGAGATGACGGCGACCTCGCAGGTGCCGCCGCCGATGTCCACGACCATCGAGCCGCGCGCCTCGGCCACCGGCAGCCCGGCCCCGATCGCCGCCGCCATCGGCTCCTCGATCAGGTGCACGGTCCTGGCGCCCGCCCGCGTCGAGGCGTGGACGATGGCCCGCCGCTCGACCGGGGTGACACCGGAGGGTACGCAGATCACCATCCGGGTGCGGGTCCGCCGGCCGGGGACCGCCTTGCGGACGAAGTGCCGGATCATCTCCTCGGCGGCCTCGTAGTCGCAGATCACACCGCCCTTGAGGGGGCGGATCGCGGTGATGGAGCCGGGGGTGCGGCCGATGGTCTCCCTGGCTTCCGTCCCGACGGCCAGGGCGGTGGTCGTACCGGCCCGGACGGCGACGACGGAGGGCTCGTTGAGGACGATTCCGTGTCCCCGGGCGTAGACGAGGGTGTTGGCGGTCCCCAGGTCGATTCCTATGTCGCGGCTGGAAGCTGTCTTGTTGGTGCTGACCTGCGGCATTTGTTCCCCAATCTCCTGCTCGCAAGGCTTGCATAACGATCTGGTCGCCCTTCACGCCGAAGGTCCTGAAACGACCGGGCCGAAGGTCTCGCGGGCCGCCGTCCGTAGACTGGGCCCGTGAGTGAGCAGCAGCCCGAGAGCCACGGCCCCGACGATCTTGACCGCCTCCCCGACGAGTTCGACCGGATCGTGGCCGAAGAGTCCGACCGCGATCCCGACCTGGCGGTGATCGAGGCCGGGAGCCGCACCCTGCGCGCCCAGGCCGGACCGCCCCAGAAGGACCCGGTACCCGCCCACCCCACCGACCCGGAGACCGCGAAGGCGCTCCAGGAGGTGGAGCAGGAGCTCGCGACCCGCTGGGGCGAGACCAAGCTGGAGCCGTCCGTGACGCGCATCGCGGCGCTGATGGACCTGCTGGGCGAGCCGCAGCGCGCGTACCCCTCGATCCACGTGACCGGTACCAACGGCAAGACCAGCACGGCCCGCATGATCGAGTGCCTGCTGAACGCCTTCGAGCTGCGCACCGGCCGCTACACCAGCCCGCACGTCCAGTCGGTCACCGAGCGGATCAGCCTCGACGGGGCGCCGATCACCGCCGAGCGGTTCGTGGAGACGTACCACGACATCAAGCCGTACGTGGAGATGACCGACGCCGCGCAGGAGTACCGGCTGTCGTTCTTCGAGGTGCTCACCGGCATGGCGTACGCGGCCTTCGCGGACGCCCCGGTCGACGCGGCCGTGGTCGAGGTCGGCATGGGCGGTACCTGGGACGCGACCAACGTCATCGACGGGGCGGTCGCGGTGGTCACCCCGATCAGCCTGGACCACACCGACCGGCTCGGCTCCACCCCCGGCGAGATCGCCCAGGAGAAGGGCGGCGTCATCAAGCAGGGCGCCACCGTCATCCTGGCGCAGCAGCCGGTGGACGCGGCGCAGGTGCTCCTGAAGAGGGCCGTCGAGGTCGACGCGACGGTGGCCCGCGAGGGCATGGAGTTCGGCGTCGTCTCGCGCGAGGTCGCGGTCGGCGGGCAGCAGCTGACGCTGCGCGGCGTGGGCGGCGAGTACGACGGGATCTTCCTGCCGATGTACGGCGCCCACATGGCGCACAACGCGGCGGTGGCGCTGGCCGCCGTCGAGGCGTTCTTCGGCGTCGGCCAGGAGCACGCGCGGGTGCTGGACGTGGAGACCGTACGGAAGGCCTTCGCCGCGGTGACGTCGCCGGGCCGGATGGAGGTCGTGCGGCGCAGCCCGACGGTGGTCCTGGACGCGGCGCACAACCCGGCGGGCGCGGCGGCCACCGCGGAGGCGGTCACCGAGTCGTTCGGCTTCAGCCGGCTGGTCGGGGTCGTGGCAGCGAGCGAGGGCAAGGACGTCCGCGGGGTGCTGGAGGCGTTCGAGCCGATCTTCGCGGAGGTGGTGGTGACGGAGAACTCCAGTCACCGGGCCATGGGCGCGGACGAGCTGGCGGGCGTCGCGGTCGAGGTCTTCGGCGCGGACCGGGTGCAGGTCGAGCCGCGGCTCGACGACGCCCTGGAGGCGGCGATCACCCTGGCGGAGGAAGAGGCCGAGTACGGAGGGGCCGGGGTCCTGGTGACCGGTTCCGTGATCACGGTGGGCGAGGCCCGCCTGCTGCTGAAGAGGGGCTGAGGATGCGCACGCTGTGTGCGAGCACGCTGATCGGCGAGTTCTTCGTGATCGGGTTCGCCGGCCTGGTGGCCATGAAGAACCCGGACCTGACCCAGGCGGAGGTCTGGACGGTCTGCGGCGTCACGATGCTGCTGTCGGTGCTGCTCTGCGGGATGCTGTCGCGGCCCGGGGCGGTGCAGCTGGGCTGGGCCCTGCAGATCGGGCTGATCGCGAGCGGGTTCGTCGTTCCGACGATGTTCTTCCTGGGCGCGGTGTTCGCCGGCCTGTGGTGGTGCTCGGTGCACTACGGGCGCAGGATCGACACGATCAAGGCGCGTTGGGCGGCCGCGCAGGAGGCACCCGCGGCGCCTGACGCTGCGTGACGGTTCACCGCATCGGCCCTGTAGATTCGTCCCACCGCACCCGTATGCCGCAAGGAGCCTCACCATGACCCAGCGCACCCTCGTCCTGCTCAAGCCCGACGCCGTCCGGCGTGGCCTGATCGGCGAGATCATCGGCCGGATCGAGCGGAAGGCCGGCTGGACCGTTCCCGCGCTGGAGCTGCGCACGCTGGACCAGGAGACCCTGGAGGCGCACTACGGCGAGCACAAGGGCAAGCCGTTCTACGAGCCCCTCATGGGCTTCATGTCGAGCGGTCCCGTCGTCGCCCTGGTGGTGGAAGGGGAACGCGTGATCGAGGGTGTCCGCCAGCTGGCCGGACCCACCGACCCGATCGCCGCGGCGCCCGGCTCCATCCGGGGCGACTTCGGCACGATCACCCGCGAGAACCTCATCCACGCCTCCGACTCCGAGGAGTCCGCCGCGCGTGAGCTGAAGCTGTTCTTCCCCGCTCTGTGAGTACCCCCCACTGACGTGACATCAGCCAAATAGCGCTCATGACCTGGGGCGACCGAAGTAATTTCGGTCGCCCTCCGGTATTTCCGGCGGCGACCGGGAACGACTGGGCAGAACACGACGTCACCACTAAGGGGGCGGGTATCCGTTCCGGCGGGTTTGCCGGAGTCCCGTCGCGCGGTGTCCGCACTCCCGGCACTACGATGGGGCCTCCACCCACACACCCACCTCGCCGACCTGACAGCAGCCGCTATCAACTGGAAGGCCAGACGCTCCTCATGGGGAACAAGGGGAACTACATGTCGTTCATCGGCCGTGACATGGCGATCGACCTCGGGACCGCCAACACGCTGGTGTACGTGCGGGGCCGGGGGATCGTCCTGAACGAGCCGTCCGTGGTCGCCATCAACACGAACACCGGCGGCATCCTGGCGGTCGGCTCCGAGGCGAAGAAGATGATCGGGCGCACGCCCGGCAACATCGTCGCCGTGCGGCCCCTCAAGGACGGCGTGATCGCCGACTTCGAGATCACCGAGCGAATGCTCCGGTACTTCATCCTCAAGATCCACAAGCGCCGCTACCTGGCCCGTCCGCGCGTCGTGGTCTGTGTGCCCTCCGGCATCACGGGAGTGGAGCGCCGAGCCGTCATCGAGGCGTCCACGCAGGCCGGCGCCCGTCAGGTGCACATCATCGAAGAGCCCATGGCCGCCGCCATCGGATCGGGCCTGCCCGTCCACGAGGCCACCGGCAACATGGTCGTGGACATCGGCGGCGGCACCACCGAGGTCGCCGTCATCTCCCTCGGCGGAATCGTCACGGCACAGTCCATCCGGGTGGCCGGCGACGAGCTGGACAACGCGATCATCCAGCACATCAAGAAGGAGTACTCGCTCCTCCTCGGTGAGCGCACGGCCGAGCAGATCAAGATCACCATTGGCTCGGCGTACGACCTCGACAAGGACGAGCACACCGAGATCCGCGGCCGCGACCTCGTCTCGGGCCTGCCCAAGACCGTGGTCATCTCGGCCGCGGAGGTCCGCAAGGCCATCGAGGAGCCCGTCAACGCCATCGTCGACGCGGTCAAGACGACGCTCGACAAGTGCCCCCCGGAGCTCTCCGGCGACATCATGGACCGCGGCATCGTCCTCACCGGTGGCGGCGCCCTGCTGCGCGGCCTCGACGAGCGGCTGCGCCGCGAGACGGGCATGCCGATCCACATCGCCGAGGATCCGCTCGACTCCGTCGCGCTCGGCTCCGGCAAGTGCGTCGAGGAGTTCGAGGCGCTCCAGCAGGTCCTGGACGCCCAGCCCCGCCGCTGATGCGGACCCCCGGGGCCGGGGACCGCGCGGAACACAAGAATCCGCCGTACGGGTGCTGCCGCGCCCGTGCGGCGGATCGTTGATATACAGGCAAAAGACCTGTGCGAGCCCCGGCTCCAACGGAGCGCATCCACCGCCCCGATGACAGCACCGGCTCCACGGGAGCGGCTACGCCGCTCGCACATCTCTACGAGGAAGGCACGCCGCCGCACGTGAGGGACACACGAGAAAGCCGGCTGCTCCTGGTGCTTCTGATCGCCATCGCGTTCGCATTGATCACGGTGGACATCAGAGCGGGCGAGGAGTCTCCGGTCGACGGTGCCCGGCAAGCCGCCGCAACGGTCTTCGGCCCGGTCGAGAAGGGCGTGTCGACGGCCGTCGATCCGGTCGCCAACGCCATAGGGGCGGTACGGGACTCCGGCGAGCGCCACAACCGCATCGCCGTACTGGAGCGCGAGAACGCCCGTCTGAAGGCCACGCTGGGCAGCGAGGACCAGAACCGCAGCCGTGTCCGCGAGCTCGACGAGATGCTCAAGCGGGCCGGCGCCGGACAGTACGGAATCAAGGGCGCCGAGGTCATCGCCATAGGAGCGGCCCAGGGCTTCTCCTGGACCGTCACCATCGACGCCGGGAGCAAGGACGGCATCGAGCGCGACATGACCGTCCTGAACGGGGACGGGCTCGTCGGCCGGGTCTCCACCGTGGGCCCCGACACCGCCACCGTCGTCCTCGCCAACGACCCCGACTTCACCGTCGGCACGCGGCTTGAGAAGACCGGCGAACTCGGCTTCGCCACCGGCCAGGGCGACCGCGCGATGTCCGTCCAGATGCTCAACGGCAAGGCCAAGATCAACCCCGGCGACCGCCTCGTGACCTTCGGCTCGCGCGGCAACAAGCCCTTCGTGCCCGGCGTGCCGATCGGCGAGGTCGTCAAGGTCGACCCCTCGCGCGGCGACCTGACGCGCACCGTCTGGGTGAAGCCGGCCGTTTCCTTCTCGCGCCTGGACATCGTCGGCGTCGTCGTCATGCCGCCGCGCGAGGACCCGCGCGACGCCGTCCTTCCCCCCAAGCCCGAGGCCCCCAAGCCCACCCCGACCGTCACCGTGACGGTCACCCCGTCCGCGTCGGCCGGTGTGGCCGGCAAGCCGGCCGACGAGTAGGAGCAGACCGCCCATGCGCTTCAACCGGATCCTGCTCTCGGCCACCCTCGTGGTGGTCGCCCTCGTCGTCCAGGTCACCGTCCTGGGCCGGCTCCAACTGCCCGGCGCCGTACCCGACCTGGTCCTGCTCACCGTCGTCGCCCTCGCACTCGTGTACGGGCACGTCACCGGCGCCCTCATCGGCTTCGCCGCGGGCCTCCTCACCGACCTGGCCCCGCCCGCCGACCACGCCGCCGGGCGCTACGCGCTCGTGCTCTGCCTCATCGGCTACGTGGCCGGCCTGGTCCGCCCCGACAGCGGGCGGTTCCGCTCCGCCTGGGGCCCCATGCTGACGGTGGTCGGCGCCGCGGTCGCCTCCACGCTGCTCTACGCGGGAGTGGGCGCCCTCGTGGGCGACACCGCCGCCCGCCACGTGGGCCTGACCGGTCTGCTGTTCACCGCGACCCTGTACGACCTGCTGCTCGCGCCCTTCACCGTGCCGTTCATCATGGCGCTGGCCCGGCGGGCCGAGAACGACCCGATGGCCGTCGAGGCCGGTGGCGGGCCGGCCCAGAGCAAGGACGTCTCCGCCGGCTGGCTGGCCGGCGGCACCGGCCTGCGCATCGGCAGCCAGCGCGGCGGACTGCGGATGAAGACCGCGCGCGGACGCGCCAACCGGGCCGGCCGCATAAAGGGCGTCAAGGTCGTGAAGAGCGTCAAGAGCGTCAAGAAACTGTGACGAGGGAGCAGCGGTGACCAACTCTCCGGAAACCGGCCGCACCTCCCGGGTGCGCATCAGGCTTGTCATGATCCAGGTACTCGTCCTCTCGATGTTCCTCACCCTCGCCGGGCGCCTGTGGTACCTCCAGGTACGCAACGGGCAGGAGTACTACGACGAGGCCAAGAGCAACCACGTCCAGCAAGTGGTCCAGCCGGCCGTGCGCGGCTCGATCCTCGACGCCCGCGGGGTCGCGCTCGCCGACAACGAGACCCGCCTCGTCGTCTCCGCCAGCCGTACCGCCCTGATGAAGATGCCGGACCGGGGCAAGGGCGTCATGACCCGTCTCGCCGGCGTCCTGGACATGAGCCCCCAAGAGGTCATGGACAAGGTCCGGCTCTGTGACTCCCGGACCCCCGCGCCCTGCTGGAACGGCTCCCCGTACCAGCCGATCCCGGTCACGCTCGAGGCCACCACGCAGCAGGCGCTGCAGCTCCGCGAACGCCCCGAGGAGTTCCCCGGCATCACCGCGGAGCCCACCGCCGTCCGCCGCTACCCGGCGCCCGCCGGCACCCGGACCGCGCAGGTGCTCGGCTACCTCTCGCCGGTCACCGACGACGAGATCAAGAAGGCCAAGGACACCGACTCGCCGCACCTGCGCTCCGATCAGGTGGGCCGTTCCGGAATCGAACGGACCTATGACAAGGAGCTGCGCGGAAAGGCGCAGGTCACCTCGTACGAGGTCGACAACCTCGGCCGGGTCATGGGGCAGACCAAGTCCGACCCGGGCGTGGCCGGGTCCACCCTCGTCACCAGCATCGACGCCCGGGTCCAGGCCGTCGCCGAGTACGAGCTCCAGCAGGCGATGAAGACGGTCCGCAACGAGACCGACAAGATCACCGGACGCAAGTACGAGGCCGACTCGGGCGCGGTCGTCGTCATGGAGGTCAAGACCGGCCGGGTCGTCGCGATGGCCTCCCAGCCCGACTACGACCCCAACGCCTGGGTCGGCGGCATCTCGGCCACGGACTACGCCAGGCTCACCAGCCAGAAGTCCAACTACCCGCTGCTCAACCGGGCCATCCAGGGCCAGGCCCCCGCGGGCTCCATCTTCAAGGTGGTGTCGGCCAGCGCGGCCGTGCGGGCCGGCTACGCCTTCGACGACAAGTACAACTGCAGCAGTTCCTACAGCCTCGGCGGTCGCAGCTTCGCGAACTTCGAGTCCAAGGGACACGGCCCCATCACCCTCGGCGACGCCCTCAAGTTCTCCTGCAACACCGTCTTCTACGCCCTCGGGCACAAGGAGTGGCAGCACGACGGCGGGCTCCAGCCCAAGAAGGACGCCCACGACTGGTTCTACCGGACCGCCCGCGAATTCGGGCTCGGGTCCGAGACGCGGATCGACCTGCCGAACGAGGTCACCGGCCGCATCCCCGACCGGCGGTGGAAGAAGAACTTCTGGGCGGCCAACAAGAACGCCTGGTGCAAGCAGGGCAAGAAGGGCGGCACGTACGTCGAGCAGATCGCGTACGAGAGCTGCCTCGAGGGCAACCAGCTCAAGGCGTTCGACAGCATCAACTTCGCCATCGGCCAGGGCGACGTCCTCGTCACCCCCATCCAGATGGCCACCGCCTACTCGGCCATCAGCAACGGGGGCACCCTCTACAACCCCACCGTCGGCAAGGCAGTGATCAGCGCCGACGGCAAGCACGTCGAGATGATCAAGCCCCAGGCCCACGGCAGGCTGCCGATCGACGCCCAGACCGTCAGGGACCTCGACAAGGGCCTGCGCTCCGTGGTCGAGCCCGGAGGCACCGCCGCCTGGCGGTTCGGCGGCTGGCCGCTGGACAAGATCCCGATGCGGGCCAAGACCGGCACCGCCCAGGTCTACGGCAAGCAGACCACCTCGTGGCTGGCCACGTACACCGACGACTTCGCGATCGTCATGACCATCTCCCAGGGCGGCACCGGCTCCGGAGCCTCCGGCCCCGCCGTCCGCACCATCTACAACGCCATCTACGGCCTCGACATGGAGGGCAAGCAGGACCCGAGGAAGGCCCTGCTGCTCAAGCCGGAGGCGAAGCTGCCCCGGGTCCTGCCCGACGGCTCCATCGAAGCCCCCGACATCAAGCCGTACGTGCCGCCGTCCCCGGAGGATGTCGCGCCGCCCGCACTCGCCGGACCACCCCCCGCACGGCAGGACTGAAGGACATGCAGACCGCCAACAAGTTCTCCGTCTCCCGGTACGCGCCCGAGCAGCGCGGGGCGATGGCCAGGATCACCGCCCGCGACTCCGTCGTGCGCCGGCTCGACTGGCCGATACTCCTGTCCGCCCTCGCGCTGTCCCTCATCGGCGCCCTGCTGGTGTGGTCGGCGACCCGCAACCGGACCCAGCTCAACCAGGGCGACCCGTACTACTTCCTGTTCCGGCACGCGCTGAACACCGGCATCGGCCTCGTCCTGATGATCGGCACCGTCTGGCTCGGCCACCGCACCCTGCGCGGCGCGGTGCCCGTGCTGTACGGGCTCTCGCTGGTGCTCATCCTCGCCGTCCTCACCCCGCTCGGCGCCACCATCAACGGCGCCCACGCGTGGATCGTGATCGGAGGCGGATTCTCCCTCCAGCCCTCCGAGTTCGTGAAGATCACGATCATCCTGGTCATGGCGATGCTGCTGGCCACCCGGGTGGACGCGGGAGACCTCTCCCATCCCGACCACCGCACGGTCGTCAAGGCCCTGTGCCTGGCGGCCGCCCCCATGGGCATCGTCATGCTGATGCCCGACCTCGGCTCCGTCATGGTGATGGTCGTCATCGTGCTCGGCGTCCTGCTGGCCTCCGGGGCCTCCAACCGGTGGGTGCTGGGCCTGCTCGGCTCGGGCGCCGGCGGAGCCATCCTGATCTGGCAGCTCGGCGTCCTCGACGAGTACCAGATCAACCGCTTCGCCGCCTTCGCCAACCCCGAGCTGGACCCGGCGGGTGTCGGCTACAACACCAACCAGGCCCGCATCGCCATCGGCTCGGGCGGACTGACCGGCTCCGGGCTCTTCAAGGGATCGCAGACCACCGGCCAGTTCGTGCCGGAGCAGCAGACCGACTTCGTCTTCACGGTCGCGGGGGAGGAGCTCGGCTTCATCGGTGCCGGGCTCATCCTCGTCCTGCTCGGCGTCATCCTGTGGCGGGCCTGCATGATCGCCCGCGAGACCACCGAGCTCTACGGGACCATCGTGTGCGCGGGCATCATCGCCTGGTTCGCGTTCCAGTCCTTCGAGAACATCGGGATGACCCTCGGGATCATGCCGGTGGCCGGGCTCCCGCTGCCCTTCGTCTCGTACGGAGGGTCATCGATGTTCGCCGTCTGGGTCGCCGTCGGGCTGCTGCAGTCGATCAAGGTGCAACGGCCGTTGTCGGCCTAATGCCCCGTTCACCCTGGAGTCACGTCCCGTTCAGGACTAAATTCGGTCCATGGCGGACACGAAGCGCGAGATCGAGCGGAAATTCGAGTTCACGCGGGCCGGCAAGAAAGGCTCCGGGCCGGCCCGCGGCGAGGTACCGGACCTGACGGGCACGGCCGGGATCACGTCCGTGACCGAACAGGGCACCGTCGAACTCGACGCCGTCTACTACGACACCCCCGACCGGCGGCTCGCCGCCGACGGCCTGACCCTGCGCCGCAGAACCGGTGGCGCGGACGCCGGCTGGCACCTCAAACTGCCCGTCTCCCCAGGCGTCCGCGACGAGATCGGGGCCCCGCTCGGCGACGCCCTCCCCGGCTCCCTCGCCGCACTGGTCCGCTCCCGCGTCCGCGACGCGGGCCTGGCCCCGCAGGTCCGGCTGGTCTCCTCGCGCCGGCTCAGCCACCTCCTCGGCGCCGACGGCGCCCTCCTCGCGGAACTGGCCACCGACGCGGTCCGCGCCGAGCGCGGCGACGCCACCGCGACCTGGACCGAAGTCGAGGTGGAACTCGCCGACGGAGTGGACCCCGCACTGCTCGACGCGGTCGAGAAGACCTTCCGCAAGGCCGGGCTCAAGGTCTCCGACGCCCCCTCCAAACTCGCCCGGGCCCTCGCCGAGACGGGAGTCGAACCCCCCGCCCGGCCCGGGGACGCCCGACCGGACGCGACGGCGGGCGCCCAGGTGCTCGCGTACCTGCGCGCGCAGCGCGACACGCTCGTCGCCCAGGACCCGGCCGTCCGGCGGAACCTGCCCGACTCCGTCCACCAGATGCGGGTCGCCACCCGCCGGCTGCGCAGCGCCTTCAAGACCTACCGCAAGGTGCTCGACCGCGACGTCACCGACCCGGTCGGCGAGGAACTGCGCTGGCTGGCCGCCGAACTCGGCGTCGACCGCGACCAGGAGGTCCTCCTTGAGCGGATCCAGACCCGCCTGGGCGAGCTCCCGCGCCCCCTGGTCACGGGCCCGGTCCGCAGCCGCCTGCGCGTGTGGAACACCACCCGCCGCGCCGGATCGCGGCGCCGGGCCCTGGCCGTGCTCGACGGCGCGAGGTACGTCGCCCTGCTGGACTCCCTCGACGCGCTGCTGGACGACCCGCCACTGCGCGACGCCGCCGTCCGGCCCGCGCGCGAGGTGCTGCCCGCGGCCGTGATCCACGACGTAGAGCGCCTCGCCGGCCGGGTCGGGGACGCGCTGGCCATGGAGCGGGGCCACGGCCGCGACCTGGCCCTGCACGAGGCCCGCAAGGCCGCCAAGCGCGCCCGGTACGCGGCCGAGGCCGCCGTCCCCGCGCTCGGCAAACCGGCGAAGCGGCTCGCCGGGGAGATGAAGTCGGTGCAGTCCCTGCTCGGCGACCACCAGGACGGCGTGGTGGCCCGCGAAGCCCTGCGCGGCCTCGCCGCCCAGGCACAGGGAGCCGGGGAACCCGGCTTCACCTGGGGCGTCCTGTACGGACGCGAGGAGGCCCTGGCCGAGCGCCGCGAACGCGAACTCCCCGACGTCTGGGCCACGGCGGCCGACCCGGCACTGCGGGCCGCGCTCGGATGATCATGCGGGGAGGGGCGGGTGTGCCCCGGGGTACGCTTGAGAGTCGCCCCCTGCCCGCTTCACGAAAGTCGCGTGATGACCGAGTCGGTCTTCCCTCAGCTCGAGGCCCTGCTTCCGCACGTCCAGAAGCCGATCCAGTACGTAGGCGGAGAGCTGAACTCCACCGTCAAGGACTGGGACGCCTGTGACGTCCGCTGGGCGCTCATGTACCCGGACGCGTACGAGGTCGGGCTGCCCAACCAGGGCGTCATGATCCTGTACGAGGTGCTGAACGAGCGCGAGGGCGTCCTCGCCGAGCGCACGTACAGCGTGTGGCCGGACCTCGAAGAGCTGATGCGCGAGCACAAGGTGCCCCAGTTCACCGTCGACTCCCACCGCCCGGTGTCGGCGTTCGACGTCTTCGGGCTCTCCTTCTCCACCGAGCTCGGCTACACCAACATGCTCACCGCCCTGGACCTCGCGGGCATCCCGCTGGAGGCCCGCAACCGCACCGTCGACCACCCGATCGTCCTCGCGGGCGGCCACGCGGCCTTCAACCCCGAGCCGATCGCGGAGTTCATCGACTGCGCGGTCATCGGCGACGGCGAGCAGGCCGTCCTCGACATGACCGAGATCATCCGCGCCTGGAAGGCCGAGGGCCGTCCGGGCGGACGCGAGGAAGTCCTGCTGCGCCTCGCGAAGACCGGCGGCGTCTACGTCCCGGGCTTCTACGACGTCGAGTACCTGCCCGACGGCCGCATCGGCCGCGTCGTCCCGAACCGCTCCGGCGTGCCGTGGCGCGTGTCCAAGCACACCGTCATGGACCTCGACGAGTGGCCGTACCCGAAGCAGCCGCTGGTCCCCCTCGCCGAGACCGTCCACGAGCGGATGTCGGTGGAGATCTTCCGCGGCTGCACCCGCGGCTGCCGTTTCTGCCAGGCCGGCATGATCACGCGCCCCGTGCGGGAGCGAAGCATCACCGGCATCGGCGAGATGGTCGAGAAGGGCCTGAAGGCGACCGGCTTCGAGGAGGTCGGCCTGCTGTCGCTGTCCTCCGCGGACCACTCCGAGATCGCCGACATCGCCAAGGGCCTCGCGGACCGCTACTCCGACGACAAGGTGGGCCTGTCCCTCCCGTCGACCCGCGTGGACGCCTTCAACGTGGACCTGGCCAACGAGCTCACCCGCAACGGGCGCCGCTCCGGCCTGACCTTCGCCCCCGAGGGCGGCTCCGAGCGCATGCGCAAGGTCATCAACAAGATGGTCTCCGAAGAGGACCTGATCCGGACCGTTTCCACGGCGTACGGCAACGGCTGGCGCCAGGTGAAGCTGTACTTCATGGTCGGCCTGCCGACCGAGACCGACGAGGACGTGCTCCAGATCGGCGACATGGCGGTCAACGTCATCGCCAAGGGCCGCGAGGTCTCCGGCCAGAACGACATCCGCTGCACGGTGTCGATCGGCGGATTCGTGCCGAAGCCGCACACCCCGTTCCAGTGGGCTCCGCAGCTGTCGGCGGAGGAGACGGACGCCCGCCTCGGCAAGCTCCGGGACAAGCTCCGCGGGGACAAGAAGTACGGCCGCTCCATCGGCTTCCGCTACCACGACGGAAAGCCCGGCGTCGTCGAGGGCCTGCTCTCGCGCGGCGACCGCCGCGTCGGCGACGTCATCCGCGCCGTGTACGAGTCCGGCGGCCGCTTCGACGGCTGGCGCGAGCACTTCAGCTACGACCGCTGGATGGAGGCGGCCGGCAAGGCGCTGCCCGCGCACGGTGTGGACGTCGCCTGGTACACGACCCGCGAGCGCACGTACGAGGAGGTCCTGCCGTGGGACCACCTCGACTCCGGTCTCGACAAGGACTGGCTCTGGGAAGACTGGCAGGACGCCCTCGACGAGACCGAGGTCGAGGACTGCCGCTGGACCCCGTGCTTCGACTGCGGCGTGTGCCCGCAGCTCGACCTCGACATCCAGATCGGCCCCACCGGCAAGAAGCTGCTGCCGCTCACGGTCGTGAAGTAGCCGCTCTCCAGGCGGCCGTCCGCCCGGACGGCTCGGCGAGCGCCGCGTAACACCTGCGCATCGGGAGGCCCCCACCCGCAACGGTGGGGGCCTCCCGTGCGTCGTCAGGGACATGATCGTCGACATGCGGAAACGACCGGGCCCCGATCCCGACCCGGATCCCGGGCCCGGGCCCCTCGCCCGGCCGGAGGGCCAGGGGTGTGTCTTCGCCGTCGTGCGGATCCCCGTACGGATCGTGGCGGTGCTCGTCCTGCTGCCACTGCGGATGGTCTGGGACCTGCTGGTCCTCTGCGCCCGCGCCGTGCACCGCCGCGCCCTGCGGCCGGCCGGCGACGCGGTGGCCTGGCTGTTCGCGCGGCTGTACCGGTACCTCCTGGCCCCCCTCGGCCGCGGGCTCGCGTGGTGCGGGCGGTGGGCGGCGCTGGTGGTGGAGTGGCTGGCGAAGGCAGTCTTCTACTGGCCGTGGGCCGCCGCGTGGCGCCACGTCCTCGTACCCGCCGGTTCCGCGCTGTGGCGCCACGTCCTGGCCCCGTTCGGCCGCGGGCTCGCGTGGTGCGGGCGGTGGGCGGCCGTGCTGGTCGAGTGGCTGGCGAAGGCCGTGTTCGTGTGGCCGTGGGTCTGGCTGTGGCGCCACGTCCTGGCCCCGCTCGGCCGGGGACTGCTCCGGCACCTGCTGCACCCGGCCGGACACGGGCTCGTACGGGCGGTCCGGGCGCTGGGCCGGTACGTGCTCCGGCCGCTCGGCACCGGCATCCTCCGGTTCCTCGCCGCCGGCTACCGCCACCTGCTGGTTCCGCCGGCCCGTGGCGCCGGCCGACTGGCCCGGTGGCTGTACCACCGCGTCCTCACCCCGGCCGGGCACGGCCTCGCCCGGTTCCTCCCCGTGCTCCTGCGCGCCGTGTTCGTCTGGCCGTGGGCCGCGCTGTGGCGCCACGTCCTGGTCCCCGCCGGGCGCGGCCTCGCCTGGCTGGCCAAGGCCCTGCTGGTGTGGCCGTGGGCCGCCGCCTGGCGGTACCTGGTGGTCCCCGGAGCCGCCGCGGCGTACCGCTACCTGCTGGCCCCGCTCGGCCGGGGCCTCGCCCGGACCGCGCGCGGGCTGTACGCGTACGTGCTCACGCCCCTCGGACATCTCCTCCTCTCCGCCTGGCGGCTGGCCGGCCGCGTCAGCCGGGCCATCGGGCGCGGGCTGCTCCTGCTGTGGCGCGGGCTCGTCGCCCGGCCCGCGGCCTGGGCCTACCGGCAGGTCGCCACACCCGCCGGGCATTTCGCGCGCGAGATGTGGCGCACGGCACGCGCCGCGGTGCGGGAGGCGCGTGCGGGCGTACGGCAGGCACTGTTCGGTACCCCTTCCCGGGAACCGGCGAGGTCACGGGCGCGTACTCTGGGTAGTACGAAGGCCGCAGGCAACACGCCCGCTCCCGAGATCTCCCTCCACGAACGGCAGGGGTGAGCCGGAGGCGGGGCGTGGCCCGCAGGCCCCCCAGACCTCAGGGCGACGCGCCGGCCGCGGAGCCCCGCACAAGGAGAGAACCACTGGGCAAGCGACAGCCCGAAGGCCCGCCACCCGCACCGGTGGTGCAGCGCATCCGACTGCGCTACACCAAGCGCGGCCGCCTCCGGTTCACCAGCCACCGCGACTTCCAGCGGGCGTTCGAGCGGGCCCTGCGCCGCGCCGAGGTGCCCATGGCGTACTCGGCCGGCTTCACCCCGCACCCCCGCGTCTCGTACGCCAACGCCGCCCCGACCGGGACCGGCAGCGAGGCCGAGTACCTCGAGATCGCCCTCGCCGCACCGCGCGACCCCGAGAAGCTGCGCGCGCTGCTCGACGAGTCGATGCCGACCGGCCTCGACATCATCGACGCCGTGGAGGCCCGCACCCCGGGCCTCGCCGACCGCCTCACCGCCTCCGTGTGGGAGCTGCGCCTGGACGGAGTGGACCCGGCCGAGGCCGAACGCGCCGTCACGGCCTTCCTCGCCGCCGAGACGGTGGAGGTCCAGCGCCGGACGAAGAACGGCATGCGGACCTTCGACACGCGCGGCGCGGTGGTCACTCTGGAAGCGCTTTCCGCCCAGGTTGATAGGCCGCTGGACCAGGCTTGTGCGATACTGCGGCTGGTTGTTCGGCATCTGACACCTGCCGTGCGACCCGACGACGTCCTGTCCGGTCTCCGAGCTGTGGCCGACCTGGCGCCGCCGGTCCCCTCAGCGGTGACCAGGCTGGCGCAGGGGCTCTTCGACGAGGAGTCCGGCACGGTGACCGACCCGCTCGCGCCCGACCGCGAGGCCGACACGGCCGCCCCACAAACGGCCGCCGTAGCGGCCGACGCGAAGGCGCCGGAAGGTCCCGCCGCGTAGGGAACGTCGTCGTCGCGCAGCCCTGGCACTCGGGAGCCACCTGGGTCGGGCAGCGCAATTGACCTGAAGACTTCCGCCAGGCCGTACGCACACACACGTACGGAACCGGCGGCCATGGACTACAGCTCCCGTGTGGCGAACGCGCCCCGGAGGCCGGTTCCGCGCTCATTACGCGAAACCGAGCCGGACCGGATGTCAGCCGCGGCGCCCGGGAGCGTGACGGGAGAACCGCCCGCAATGCTCAACAACGAAAACACCACCACCCCCGGTAACGCCGACAGCGGCAGCCCCAGCGACAATCTGCCCCCGCGCAGGCGTCGACGCGCCGCCTCCCGGCCGGCGGGCCCGCCCGGCGCGACCGCCGCCGAGAACACCCCGGTGGCCGAGGCCGCTCCGGCCGCCCCCGAGGCGCAGGCCGCTCCGGCCGCCGCCCCCGTTCGTGCCCGTCGCCGTGCCACGCGTGCCGTGACCGCCCCCGAGACTCCCGCCGCCGTCGCTCCCGCCGCCCCGGCCGCTGTGGCTCAGGCCGTCGACGCTCCCGCCGCCGCGGTCGTCGCGGAGGAGTCCGCCGCTCCGGCGCCGCGTGCCCGTCGCCGTGCGACCCGTGCCGTGACCGCGCCGGAGGCTCCGGCCGCCGCCGCTGTCGTCGCTCCGGCCGAAGCCGCGCCGGTGGTCGAGGAGGAGGCTCCGGCCGCTCCCGCCCCGCGTGCCCGTCGCCGTGCCACCCGTGCCGTGACCGCCCCCGAGGCTCCCGCCGCCGTCGCGGTCGCCGCCCCGGCCGCCGCCGCCCCGGCCCCGGCCGTCGAGGCCCCCGCCGCGGTCGCCGCCGCGGAGCCCGCCGCCGAGGAGCCCGCCGCTCCGGCGCCGCGCACCCGCCGCCTTGCCACTCGCGCCGTCGCCGCCCCGGCCGGTGCCGGGCAGCCCGCCGCCGTCGCGGACGAGGCCCCCGCCGCCGTGGAGGAGGCCCCGAAGGCCGCCGCCCGCGCCGTCACCGTCGCCGACGCCGTGGACTCCCCGAAGCGCGGCGGCCGCCGCCGCGCCACCCGGTCCACCACCGCCCCGGCCGCTGCCGCCCCGGCCACCAGCGCCCCGGCCGCCGCCGCGGAGCCCGCCGCCGCTGCCGAGGCCGAAGCGGCGCCCGCCGCACCGGCCCGCTCGCGCCGCGCCACGCGTCCCGCCGTGGCCGTCTTCCAGGCCCCGGTCTTCGCCGAGCCGATGTTCCAGACCCCCGAGACGGCCGCCATGGCCGCCGCGGCCGCCCGCGCCGCCGACCCGGCCGACGAGGTCGAGGAGGAGGACGAGCTCACCGAGGCCGCCGCCCCGGCCGAGGTCGTCGAGACCCCCGCCCCGCAGCCCGCCGGCCGCCGTCGTCGCCGCGGTCGCGGCGCCGCCGAGGCCGCCCCGGTCGCCGAGAGCGGCCCGGTCTCCCTGCCCGAGGTGCTCGCCGAGGAGGAGCCGGAGGCCGAGACCGCCGAGACCGACGAGGAGTCCGCCGAGTTCGACGACGGCGACGAGTCGGGCGAGCGCCCCTCGCGCCGTCGCCGCCGCGGTGGCCGCCGCCGCCGTCGTGGCGAGTCCGCCGACCTCGACGATTCCGCCGAGGACGAGGCCGAGACCCCGGCCCCCGAGCAGGAGGCCGAGGAGCAGGAGGACGACGAGGACGACGACACCGGCGCACTCGGCTCCAGCTCCAGCCGTCGCCGCCGTCGCCGTCGCCGTCGCAGCGGTGACTCCGGCTCCGACGCCGCCGAGGGCGGCGAGGACGACGGCGTACGCACCGTCGTCAAGGTCCGCGAGCCGCGCCCGGCCCGCGAGCGCGCGGAGTCCGCGTCCACGTCCACCTCCTCCGACGAGGTCCAGTCCATCAAGGGCTCGACCCGTCTGGAGGCGAAGAAGCAGCGCCGCCGCGAGGGCCGCGAGCAGGGCCGCCGCCGCGTCCCGATCATCACGGAGGCCGAGTTCCTGGCCCGCCGTGAGGCCGTCGAGCGCGTGATGGTCGTCCGCCAGTCCGGCGAGCGCACCCAGATCGGCGTCCTCGAGGACAACGTGCTCGTCGAGCACTACGTCAACAAGGAAGAAGCCACCTCGTACGTCGGCAACGTCTACCTGGGCAAGGTCCAGAACGTGCTGCCGTCGATGGAGGCCGCCTTCATCGACATCGGCAAGGGCCGCAACGCGGTCCTGTACGCCGGAGAGGTCAACTTCGAGGCGCTCGGCATGGCCCACGGGCCGCGCCGCATCGAGTCCGCCCTCAAGTCCGGCCAGTCGGTCCTGGTGCAGGTCACCAAGGACCCGATCGGCCACAAGGGCGCCCGCCTGACCAGCCAGGTCTCGCTGCCCGGCCGCTACCTGGTCTACGTGCCCGAGGGCTCGATGACCGGAATCAGCCGCAAGCTGCCCGACACCGAGCGCGCGCGTCTGAAGACCATCCTCAAGAAGATCGTCCCCGAGGACGCGGGCGTCATCGTGCGCACCGCCGCCGAGGGCGCGAGCGAGGACGAGCTGCGCCGCGACGTCGAGCGCCTCCAGGCCCAGTGGGAGGACATCCAGAAGAAGTCGAAGCAGATCTCGACCTCTTCCCCGAGCCTGCTGTACGGCGAGCCGGACATGACCGTCCGCGTCGTGCGCGACATCTTCAACGAGGACTTCTCGAAGGTCATCGTCAGCGGTGACCAGGCCTGGGAGACCATCCACGGCTACGTCGCGCACGTCGCCCCGGACCTGTCCAACCGGCTGTCCCGCTGGACCTCCGAGGTCGACGTCTTCGCGACGTACCGGATCGACGAGCAGCTCGCCAAGGCCCTCGACCGCAAGGTGTGGCTGCCCTCGGGCGGCTCGCTTGTGATCGACAAGACCGAGGCGATGATCGTCATCGACGTCAACACCGGCAAGTTCACCGGTCAGGGCGGCAACCTCGAGGAGACCGTCACCAGGAACAACCTGGAGGCGGCCGAGGAGATCGTGCGCCAGCTGCGGCTGCGCGACCTGGGCGGCATCGTCGTCATCGACTTCATCGACATGGTCCTGGAGTCCAACCGCGACCTGGTCCTGCGGCGCATGCTGGAGTGCCTGGGCCGCGACCGGACGAAGCACCAGGTCGCCGAGGTCACCTCGCTGGGCCTGGTCCAGATGACCCGCAAGCGGGTGGGCCAGGGTCTGCTGGAGTCCTTCTCCGAGACCTGCGTCCACTGCAACGGCCGCGGCGTCATCGTCCACATGGAGACGCCGACCGTGGTCGGCGGCGGTGGCAACGGCAAGCGCGCCAAGCGCCGCGGTGGCAAGTCCGAGTTCGACCAGCACGACCACGACCACGACACCGACACCGTCGAGGCGGAGTTCGAGGCCGAGGCCGAGGCCGAGAGCGATGCCGAGGTGGCGGCCGAGGCCGCCGCCCCGCGGGCGCTGCCCGAGCCGGAGTTCGTCGCGGACGAGGAGCTGTACAGCAGCCCCGCCGAGGCCGAGGCGGGCATCAGCGGCCGCCGCAACCGCCGCCGTGCCACCCGCAAGGCGACCGCTCCGGCGGGCGCCCCGCGCGGTGCGGCCGCCCCGGCGCCGGCCCCCGTGGCCGAGGCCGTAGCGGAGCCGGTCGCCGAGCCCGCGCCCGTCCAGACGGCGCCGGTCCCGCAGCCGGTCGTGGAGGCCGCCCCGGCCCCCGTGGCCGAAGCCGCCGCGGAGCCGACGGCGGAGGAGGCCCCCCAGGGCCGCACCCGCCGCCGGGCGACCCGTAAGGCGACCGCTCCGGCGGGCGCCCCGGCCGAGGCCGCCCCGGGGCCGGTCGTCGAGTCCGCGCCGGTCGTCGAGCCCGTCGCCGAGCCCGTCGCCGAGGAGGCGCCCGTCGCGGACGCCGCTCCGGCCCGCCCGCGCCGTCGTGCCACCCGCAAGGCCACCGCGCCCGCCGGTTCTCCGGCCGGCGCGGCGGAGGCGGCCGTGGTCGTCGTCGAGGCCCCGGTGACCGAGGTGGCCGCTCCGGCCGCTCCGGCCGGGGAAGACGCCCCGGCGGAGGAGGCTCCCGCCAAGAAGGCCGCCAAGAAGGCCCCGGCCAAGAAGGCGACCGCGGCGAAGAAGGCGACCACCGCCAAGAAGGCGACGGCGGCGAAGAAGGCCACCACCGCCACCGCCAAGAAGGCGGCCACCACGAAGAAGACCGCGACCAAGCGGGCCACGAAGAAGACCGCGGCGGCGGAGCAGCAGGCGCTCCCGTCCGTCTCGGCTCCCACCGAGGTCTGATACCACGGTCCCGCCGAAACGGCCCGGCCCGGCACTCCGCTTGTGTCGTGAGCACCGTCGCGGTACCGCTGTGCGACACGAAGACCCCCG
>NZ_JBEOXU010000106.1:0-22426 GCF_040296725.1 Streptomyces sp. NPDC002044 | reverse complement strand
GGTCGTGCCGCCGTCGGCCTTGGTGGAGGACGGGTCCGAGGGAGCCGCTCCGGCCCGCCGGGGCCGAGGACCCCGAGCTGCCCGCCCCACACGCTCCAGCCGCGCCCCGCGTACAGGCCGGCCCCGTCCTCGGACGCCGACAGCGCCCCGAGCACGTACGCCCCGCCGATGACCCGCTCCAGCCCGTCCATGACCAGCCCGCCGAGCCCCCGGCGGCGCCGGTCGGCCCGTACGGCCACGGCCTCCACGTACCCGGTCCGCAGCGCCCGCCCGCGGTGCACGGCCCGCCGCTGGACGACGCTCCCGTGCGCGACGAGCCGCCCGGCCTCGCGGATCAGCACGTGCGTCCCGCCGAGCGCGTGCTCGAAGTCCTCCTCGGCGAAGTCCCCGCCGAAGGCGGGCTCCAGCAGCCCGCGGATCTCCGCGAGCCCGCTGCCGGTCAGCTCCCAGGTGTGCCGTACGAGGATGTCCATCCCGGGACCGTATCAACGTCACGCACCGGCCCCCGGAGCCGTTCGCGCAGCCGTTCCACTTCACCCGCACCAAGACCGGCGTGCCTCAGACAGGCCGCCGCGTCCAGCCCGGCGGGGCGTCGTGATGGCCCGGGCCACCGAGGCGACGCGGTCGGGGAACCGTTCGAGGAAAGGCCGGAAAGAGGCGGGCGTTCCGAAACCCGGACTCCCCCACCACACGTCCCGGAAGTCCCGGTGCTCGATCCCGTCGAGGGGGATCCGCACCGTGGTGACACCGGCCGGTCGGGGGCAGTGGTCCACTTCCCGTTCGTCCTCGTTGCGCAGGTCCACCACGGTCCGCACGCCGTGCGCCGTCAGACTGGTCCAGCCGTCCGCGGTGAGCCGGTCGAGGGCGTCGGCACGGACCACCGTGCCGGTCCCCGTCGCCCCGGGGCCGCCCGCTCCCGGACGTTGAAGCGGCCTTCCCAGTCCAGGAATCGACCGGTGATCGTCACTGTCATAGCCCCCCTGTCAGTACACAACGGACAGTTGGTCATGGCGCGGCACTGGCGGGCCCGGTTCCGGCGTCGGCAGACTCGGCCCATGTCATCCGAAACCCAGCAGTGGACCCCGATCCACGGCCAGCCCTACCGCTCCGCCCCCTACCGGCCCGAGCGGATGCCGGCCGCGCAATCCCTCGCGCGGGCCGCCGAGTTGCGCGCGCGGATGGACGAGCGGCGCACCGTACGCCACTTCTCCCCGGACCCGGTGCCCGGCCAGGTCGTGCGGGACGCCGTCGCCTGCGCCGCGACCGCCCCGTCCGGCGCCCACCAGCAGCCGTGGACGTTCGTCCTGGTCACGGACCCGGCCGTGCGGCAGCAGATCCGTGCCGCCGCCGAGCAGGAGGAGGTCCTCTCGTACGACGGCCGCCTCGGCGACGAGTGGCTCGCGGCCCTGCGCCCGCTGGGCACGGACGCCGTGAAGACCCACCTCACCGACGCCCCGGCCCTGATCGTGGTCTTCCAGCAGCGCTACTGGCTGGGCCCGGACGGCACGAAGCACAAGCACTACTACGTCGACGAGTCGGTCGGCATCGCGGTCGGCATGCTGCTGTCCGCCCTGCACCTGTCGGGGCTGGCCGCGCTGATCCACACGCCCAGCCCGATGCGCTTCCTCAGCCACGTCCTGAACCGCCCCGAGAACGAGAGGGCCTTCGCCGTGATCCCGGTGGGCTACCCGGCGGACGACTGCGAGGTCCCGGACCTGGTCCGCAAGTCCCTGGACCAGGTCATCGTGGAGGTGTGACCCCCGGCGGGACCCTCCTCCCCCACGGGCACCCGGCGGACATGGGACCGCCCCCGCTCCGGACTTGGGGGTACCGGAGCGGGGGCGGGGTTTCAGGGGGCCGGAAGGTCAGCCCATGTGGGGGTACGGGTAGTCGGTCGGCGCGACCAGGGTCTCCTTGATGGAGCGCGTGGAGGTCCAGCGCTGCAGGTTCGTCGCCGCGCCCGCCTTGTCGTTCGTGCCCGAGGCGCGGCCGCCGCCGAAGGGCTGCTGGCCGACGACGGCGCCGGTCGACTTGTCGTTGATGTAGAAGTTGCCCGCCGCGAAGCGGAGCTTCTCCATCGCGTCCGCCGCCGCGTAACGGTCGCCGGCGATGATCGAGCCGGTCAGGGCGTACGCCGAGACGGACTCCATCTGGGCCAGCATCGCCTCGTAGTCGGCGTCGTCGTAGACGTGCACGGCGAGGATCGGGCCGAAGTACTCGGTCGTGAAGACCTCGTTCGACGGGTCCGAGCAGGCGATGACGGTCGGGCGGACGAAGTAGCCCTCCGAGTCGTCGTACGTGCCGCCCGCGACGATCTCGCAGGTCGGGTCGGCGGCCGCGCGGTCGATGGCGGCCTTGTTCTTCGCGAAGGAGCGCTCGTCGATGACGGCGCCGATGAAGTTGGTCAGGTCGCGGACGTCGCCCATGGCGATGCCGTTGACCTCGGCCGCGAACGACTCCTTGAAGCCGTCGTTCCAGATCGACGCCGGGACGTAGGCGCGCGAGGAGGCCGAGCACTTCTGGCCCTGGAACTCGAAGGAGCCGCGGGTCAGGGCGGTCTTCAGGGTGGCGCGGTCCGCGGACGGGTGCGCGACGACGAAGTCCTTGCCGCCGGTCTCGCCGACCAGGCGCGGGTAGGACTTGTACGTCTCGATGTTGTTGCCGACCGTCTTCCACAGGTACTGGAAGGTCTTGGTCGAGCCGGTGAAGTGGATGCCGGCCAGGTCGGGGTGGTTCAGGGCCACGTCGGAAACCGCGATGCCGTCGCCCGTGACCAGGTTGATGACGCCCTTGGGGAGACCGGCCTCCTCCAGCAGCTCCATCAGGAGGACCGCGGAGTGGGTCTGCGTCGGGGACGGCTTCCACACGACCACGTTGCCCATGAGGGCGGGGGCGGTCGGCAGGTTGCCGGCGATGGCCGTGAAGTTGAACGGCGTGATCGCGTACACGAAGCCCTCAAGCGGGCGGTGGTCGCTGCGGTTCCACACGCCGGCGGAGTTCGCGACCGGCTGCTCGGCCAGGATGCGGCGGGCGAAGTGGACGTTGAAGCGCCAGAAGTCGACGAGCTCGCACGGGGTGTCGATCTCGGCCTGCTGCGCGGTCTTCGACTGGCCCAGCATGGTCGAGGCGGCCAGCTTCTCGCGCCACGGGCCGGACAGCAGCTCGGCGGCGCGCAGGATGATCGCGGCGCGGTCGTCGAAGGACATCGCGCGCCACGCCGGGGCGGCGGCCAGCGCGGCGTCGACGGCCTCCTGGGCGTCGGCCTCGGTGGCGTGGGCGAAGGTGCCGATGACGGACTTGTGGTCGTGCGGCTGGACCACGTCGAAGCGCTCGCCGCCGCCCATCCGCTTGACGCCGCCGATCGTCATCGGGAGGTCGATGGGGTTCTCGGACAGCTGCTTGAGCTGCTCTTCGAGCCGCGCGCGCTCCGGGGTGCCGGGGGCGTACGAGTGGACCGGCTCGTTGACCGGCGCGGGGACCTGGGTCACAGCATCCATGGGGCTGGTAACTCCTTGACCTAGTTCTTGGCTAGTTCTTGGTGATCATCGAGCGGAGGAAGAAGAGCAGGTTGGCGGGCTTCTCCGCCAGGCGGCGCATGAAGTAGCCGTACCAGTCGGTCCCGTACGCGGTGTACACGCGCATCCGGTGCCCCTCGGCGGCGAGCCGCAGGTGCTCCTCGCCGCGGATGCCGTACAGCATCTGGAACTCGTACTCGTCGAGCTTGCGCCCGGCCTGCCGCGCCAGCTCCTGGGCGATGGCGATCAGCCGCGGGTCGTGGGACCCGATCATCGGGTAGCCCTCTCCCTCCATGAGGATCCTCATGATGCGGACGTACGCCTTGTCGATCTCGGCCTTGTCCAGGTACGCGACCTCGGCGGGCTCCTTGTAGGCGCCCTTCACGATGCGGACGCGGCTGCCGGCGGCGGCCAGGCGGCGGGCGTCGGCCTCGGTGCGGAACAGGTACGCCTGGATCACGCAGCCGGTCTGCGGGAAGTCGCGGCGCAGCTCCTCGTGGATGGCGAACATCGAGTCGAGGGTGGTGTGGTCCTCGGCGTCCAGGGTCACGGTGGTGCCGATGGCGGCGGCAGCCTCGACGACCGGGCGGACGTTGGCGAGGGCCAGCTCGTGGCCGTCTTCCAGCGCCTGGCCGAACATCGACAGCTTCACCGACATCTCGACGCTCTCGCCGAGGCCGAGCTCCGCGAGGCGCTCGATCAGCAGGAGGTAGGCGTCGCGGGCCGCGTGCGACTGCGCCACCTCGGTGATGTCCTCGCCCACCACGTCGAGGGTGACCTCGAGGCCGTTGCGGGTCAGCTCCTCGACGATCGGGATGACCTGGTCGACCGTCTCGCCGGGGATGAACCGGTTCACCACGGGCTTGGTCACCGGGGCGGCGGAGACGATGCGGCGCATCTTGTCGCTGCGCGAGGCGGCGAGGATCACGGGACCCAGCACGGGGGCACCTCCATCGGGTGGCAGAAGAAGAACGCGAGCGGGAGCGCCGGCGAAACCACAAGTAAAACCACCGTGAAACCTAAGGATCGCTTCGATCCTCTGCCATCGACAGCTGTCACGCATCCGTGTCCCGGATCTCATACAGATGTCTGAGAGGCCGGTCGGGAGGTGGGAGAATGGCCGGGTGAAGGGCGATTACCAGGACCTGGTGGACGAGATCTCGGCGCTGCTCGGCGCCCCGGCGACGCTGGAGAACCGGGACTTCCGCCTGATCGCCTTCGGCGCGCACGACAGCGACGACGACCTCGCGATGGACCCCGTACGGACCCGCTCGATCCTGACGCGGCAGTCCACGGCCGCCGTGCGCTCGTGGTTCGAGGGCTTCGGCATCGCCCGCGCCACCGGTCCCGTACGGATTCCGGCGGCGCCCGACGCGGGGGTCTTCCGGGGCCGGATCTGCCTGCCGGTGCGGTACCGGGGCATCGTGCAGGGCTACGTGTGGCTGCTCGACCAGGACCCCGGCCCCGGGCCGGAGGCCCTCGCCGCGGCCATGGAGGTGGCCGAGCGGGTCGGGACCCTCCTCGCCGAGGAGGCGAAGGCCGGGGCCGACCTGTCGCGGGAGTTCCTGGCGGTGCTCACCGCCGGACGGGGGTGGCAGCGGGACATGGCGGTGGCGGCGCTGCGGGTGGCCCTGGGGCCGGGCGGGGACGGGCTCCACGCGGTGGTGTGCGTGGCGCCGTGGCCCGGGGAGGCCCCGGGGGCGGTACCGGGCGCGGCCGCGGTGTGCGTGGTCCCGCGTGCGACGGCCCCCGACGACGGCGGCGGGCCGGAGGCCGGCCGGGCGCTGGCGGTGCTGCTCCGGCTCCGCTCGACGGACGCCCTGGCCCCCGCTCTGACGGCGGTGGCCCGTCTGCTGCCCCGCGCACCGGGGGACGGGACGGGCGGCCCGAACGGGACGGGCAACGCGGGAAGCGCGGGAGGCGCGGGCAACGCGCCCGGCACCGCCGCCGCCCCCGCGCCGCACGTCATGACCGCCGGCGCGGGCGACCCCGTGCGCACCCTCGCCGATCTGCACGGCGCCTGGGAGCAGGCGGTGGCCGCGGCGCGCGCGGCCACCGCCCGGCCCGGGCTCGGCCCGGTCGCCCAGTGGTCGCGGATCGGCCCGTACCGGCTGCTGGCGGCCCTCGCCCCGGGCCCGGTGGACGACCCGTCGACGCGCGTCCTGCTGGGCCCGGCCCACCGCGAACTCGCCCGCACGGCCGAGGTGTTCCTCGACTGCGCCGGGCAGGCGGGCCGCGCTGCGGCGGCGCTGGGCATCCACCGGCAGACGCTGTACTACCGCCTCTCCCGGGTCGAGCAGCTGACCGGCCTGGACCTGGGCGAGGGCGAGGACCGCCTGCTCCTGCACATGGCCCTGAAGGCCTCCCGCCTGCACGGCTGACCGGGGCGCCGGCGGCCGCCGCGCCCGGCCCCCTAGGGGCACTCCCCGAGGTCCGCCAGGGGCGTCCCCGATGCCCGCACACAGCCCGCGCCGCTAGCGTCGCGAGTGGCGCCGGCCGTCGGGCCGGCCGACCCGCTCCGCACGGAACCCGTGCACCCCGGAGGCGTGATGCAAGCGATCGTCCAGGACCGGTACGGCCCGCCCGAGGTGCTGGAGCTGCGGGAGGTCGAGCGGCCGGTGCCCACCGCCGGCCAGGTGCTCGTACGGGTCCGCGCGGCCGCGGTCAACGCCCGCGACTGGCACCACATGCGGGGCGATCCGTACCTGGCCCGCCTGGTGTTCGGGCTCGGCCGACCGAAGGTCCGCGTCCAGGGTACGGACTTCGCGGGCCGGGTGGTGGCGGTGGGCCGGGACGTCCGGGGGCTCGCCCCCGGCGACGAGGTGTTCGGCGAGGCCGACGGGACCTTCGCCGAGTACGTGTGCGCCGCCCCCGGACGGCTGGCGCCGAAGCCGGCCGGTCTGAGCTTCGAGCAGGCGGCCGCGCTCCCGCTGGCCGGAACCACCGCACTGGCGGGCCTGCGCGACCTGGGGCGGGCCGGACCGGGACGGACGGTCCTGGTCAACGGCGCGTCGGGCGGGGTGGGAACCTTCGCCGTGCAGATCGCCAAGGCCCTCGGCGCGGAGGTGACGGCCGTGTGCAGCGCGCGGAACGCCGAGCTGGTCCGCTCGCTCGGCGCCGACCGCGTCGTCGACTACGCCCGGGAGGACTTCACCCGGGACGGCCGGCGCCACGACCTCGTGTTCGATCTGGTGGGGAACCGCTCGCTGACCGCGTACCGCAGGGCGCTGACCCCGTCGGGGACGCTCGTGCTGTCCGGCGGCGGCGTGTCCGAAGGGGGCAGCCTGTTCGGGCCGATGGGGCTCCTCCTGCGGGGCCAGGCACTGTCCCTCGTCGCCGGCCGGCGGCTGCGGGTGCTCACGGCGGCGCCGGACCGCGCCGCCCTGGAGGCGCTGACGGAGCTGGTCGGGGCGGGTCGCCTGACGCCGGTCGTCGACCGCGCGTACCCGCTGGCCGAGGTGGCCGACGCCGTCCGCTACGTCGAGGTGGAGCACGCGCGGGCCAAGGTCGTCATCACCGTGTGACGGCGGGCCGGCCACCGGGGCGGCGTCCCGCCCACCGGTTCAAGGCAGCGGCCGAGCGCACCCGCCGAGGACGACCGCGCCGGGCCTGCGAGTACGCGCTCCGCGCGCCCCCGCAGGAGCCCCGGCCCGCGAACACGCTGGAGGAGGCGGCCTCGGCCCGGCCGCCAGGGGCCACAACACCCCGTCGGCGCCCGCCGGTTCGCGATGCTCCGGGAGCGGGCCGGCCCCGGGGGCACTGCCGCCTCGGCCGCGTCAGCTGCCCGGCCCCCCGGCGGGCCCGTCGGCAGACGCCCCCGGCACGGCCTTGCCCCCCGCGCCACCCCCCCGTGCCGCGGCGGCGGCCCGGCGCATCCCCTCGGTGATCTCCTCGGCGGTGGCCGCCGACGCCGGGTCGAAGAGCCACTGGATCATCAGGCCGTTCAACAGCGCCTGGTAGAAGGCGCCCAGGGTCCGCACGTCCCGGTCCGTCAGCTCGTCCTCCGGGGCGTCCGTCAGCATGTTGATCAGCCCCCGGCGCCCCTGGGCCTGCGAGGCCGCGATCATCGCCCGCAGCTCCGGCAGCCGCTCCCCGCTCAGCGCCACCTCCATGCTGGCCGACCAGACGGGCCCCGACTCCTCGTGCCCGGACAGGACGCCCTCCCAGAACGCGCGGAACCGCTCCAGCGAGCCGCCCTCCCCGCCCAGACCGGACTGGAAGCCCTCGCCCCATTCCTCCATCAGGGCGATGAAAGCCTGGGTGAGCAGCGCGTCCTTCGAGCCGTAGTGGTAGCCGATGGACGCCAGGTTGGTACCGGAGGCACCCACGATGTCGCGCGCCGTCGTGCGCACGAATCCCTTCTCGACCAGGCACTTCTTGGCGCCTTCGAGCAGATCTTCACGATGTCCCATTCCGTCACGGTAGCAAGACGCCCGTCCTAGACAGAAGTTCCATACAGTCGTCATAGACGCATGTATTAAACATCTGTACATTGCTCCTCATGACGAACCCCGCCGCCACCGCGCGACGCGCCGGCCGCCGCGAATGGACCGCCTTCACCGTCCTGTTGCTGCCGCTGCTCCTGGTCTCGATGGACGTCTCCGTCCTCTACTTCGCCATCCCCGCCCTCACCCGTGAACTCGACCCGAGCGCCACCCAACAGCTCTGGATCTTCGACAGCTACGCCTTCGTCCTCTCCGGCCTGCTGATCACCATGGGCTCGCTCGGCGACCGGATCGGCCGCCGCAAGCTGCTGCTGATCGGCGCGGCCGCCTTCGGTCTCGCCTCCATCGGCGCGGCCTACGCCACCAGCGCCGAGATGCTGATCGCCGCCCGCGTCCTGCTCGGCGTCGGCGGCGCGACCCTGATGCCCTCCACACTGGGCCTCGTCCGCAACCTCTTCCAGGACGCCGGGCAGCGCGCCCGCGCCGTCGCCATCTGGTCCGGGGCCATGGTCGGCGGCGTCGCCCTCGGCTCGGTCATGAGCGGGGTGATGCTGAACCACTTCCACTGGGGCTCGGTCTTCCTCGTCAACGTGCCCGCGATGCTGCTCCTGCTGGTCCTGGTCCCCGTACTGGTCCCGGAGTTCAAGGATCCGGCCCCCGGCCGCGCGGACCTGCCGAGCATCCCGCTGTCGGTGGCCGCCGTGCTCCCGGTCGTCTACGGGCTCAAGGAGATCGCCGCCGAGGGCCCGGAACCGCTCTCCTGCGGCAGCCTCGCCGTCGGCCTGGCCTTCGGGTACGCCTTCGCACGCCGCCAGCGCACCCGGGACGACGCCCTGGTGAGCCGGGACCTCTTCCGCCACCGCGGCTTCGGCGTGGGCATCGGCCTGAACACCATCGCCTCCTTCGCCATGATGGGCTCGGCCTACTTCACCACCCAGTACCTCCAGTCCGTGCTGGGCATGGGCCCCCTGGAAGCAGCCCTGTGGAGCCTCGCCCCCTCGGTCGTCATCGGCGCCGCGGCTCCCGCCTCGGCCGCCCTGGCCCGGACGGTGGACCGGGCCAGGGTCATCGCCGGCGGGTTCGTCCTCGCCGCGGCCGGCTTCGTCCTGGTCGGCCTGGTGGACACCGACGACCTGTGGCTGGCGCTGACCGGGGCCGGCCTCCTCGCCTCCGGGATCGTCACCGTGATGTCCCTCGTCTCCGACATGGCCCTCGGCGCGGCCCCCGCCGAGAAGGCCGGCTCCGCCGCCTCCCTGCTGGAGACGGGCGCCGAGTTCGGCGGCGCCCTCGGCATGGCCGTCCTGGGCAGCATCGGCACCGCGGTCTACCGCCGCGACCTCGCGGACTCCGAGCCCGCCGCACGGGAGACCCTGGGCGGGGCCGTGGCCGCCGCCCAGCAGCTGGGCGGGTCGGCGGGGACCCGGCTGCTGGACCTGGCCCGCGAGGCGTTCGTCCACGCCATGCAGTACGCGGCCTGGGGCGGCGCGCTGCTGCTGCTCGGGGCGGCGCTGCTCGCCGCGACCCTGCTGCGGGACACGGGAACCCCCTCCCCGCTCGCGGCGGAGCCGGCCGGGGCTCCCGGAGCCCCCGCGCCCGGGGGAACGTACAACTGACCGGGGCGGCCCCGGCGGCGGAACGGAGGAAGGGCCCGGGATCTCCCCCGGGCCCTTCCTCCGTTCAGCGGGTGTGCGCGATCAGCCGAGGCTGACCGTGCGCGCCGAGGCGGCGCCGATCTCCTCGGAGATGTCCGCGAGGACGCCTCCCGGGACCTCGGCGTCGACGGTGAGGACGACGAGCGCCTCGCCGCCCTCCTCGGCACGGGCGACCTGCATGCCCGCGATGTTCAGGCCGGCCTCGCCGAGGATGCGGCCGACGGTGCCGACCACGCCGGGGCGGTCGGTGTAGCGCAGCACGACCATGAAGTCGGCCAGCGCCAGGTCCACGTCGTACTCGCCGATGCCGACGATCTTCTGCAGGTGCTTCGGACCCGCGAGCGTGCCCGAGACCGAGACCTCCGAGCCGTCCGACAGGGTGCCGCGGACGGTCACCACGTTGCGGTGGTCCGGGGACTCCGAGCTGGTCGTCAGCCGGACCTCGACGCCGCGCTCCTGCGCGAACAGCGGGGCGTTGACGTAGGAGACCGTCTCGTCGACGACGTCCTCGAACACGCCCTTGAGCGCGGAGAGTTCGAGCACCTTCACGTCGTGCTGGGTGATCTCGCCGCAGACCTCGACGTCGAGACGGACCGCGACCTCGCCCGCCAGGGCGGTGAAGATGCGGCCGAGCTTCTCGGCGAGGGGCAGGCCCGGACGGACGTCCTCGGCGATGACGCCGCCCTGGACGTTGACCGCGTCCGGCACCAGCTCACCGGCGAGCGCGAGGCGCACCGACTTGGCGACCGAGACGCCGGCCTTCTCCTGGGCCTCGTCCGTGGACGCGCCGAGGTGCGGGGTGCAGACGACCTGGTCGAGCTCGAAGAGCGGGGAGTCCGTGCAGGGCTCCTTCGCGTACACGTCGAGACCGGCGCCGGCGACGCGGCCCTCCTTGATGGCCGTGTACAGCGCGGCCTCGTCGACGATCCCGCCGCGGGCGGCGTTGACGATGCGGACGGACGGCTTCACCTTGTGCAGGGCCTCGTCCCCGATGAGACCGAGGGTCTCGGGGGTCTTCGGCAGGTGCACGGTGATGAAGTCGGCGACCTCCAGGAGCTCGTCCAGCGTGAGCATCTTGACGCCCATCTGGGCGGCGCGCGCGGGCTGCACGTAGGGGTCGTACGCCACGACCTTCATGCCGAAGGCCGACATGCGCTGGGCGACCAGGACGCCGATGCGGCCGAGACCGACGACGCCGAGGGTCTTCTCGCTCAGCTCGACGCCCGTGTACTTGTTCCGCTTCCACTCACCGTTCTTGAGCGCGGTGTTGGCCTGCGGGATGTTGCGCGCGGTGGCGACGAGCAGGCCGCAGGCCAGCTCGGCGGCGGTCACGATGTTGGAGGTCGGGGCGTTGACGACCATCACGCCGGCCTTGGTGGCGGCGGAGACGTCGACGTTGTCCAGGCCGACACCGGCGCGGGCGACCACCCTCAGCTTCTTCGCCGCGGCGATGGCCTCGGCGTCGACCTTGGTCGCGGAGCGGACGAGGATCGCGTCGGCGTCGACGATCGCGGGCAGCAGCTCGGCGCGGTCCGCGCCGTTGACGTGCCTGATCTCGAAGTCCGGACCGAGTGCGTCCACCGTTGCGGGCGACAGCTCTTCGGCGATGAGTACGACAGGTTTCGAGCTCACGTGGGTCCTCACAAGTCCAGTGCGGACGGCCGTCCCGACGGCCGCAGGCGTGGAGGGGGTAGCCGCGTGGAAGACGCACGACACTGTGGGCCTGACGCGTATGTGTTGAGCAGTGTAGTGGCGTTGGCGGCCCGGATTTCCGCCTGTACGGAAGGATCACCCGTCCGTGGTTGGCCGGGGTGGACAAGCCGCCTTCCGGAAGGGCGCCGTCCGGGCCCGTCCCGGCCGTCCCGCGAGCGCGGCGGGGCCGGGACGCGCCGTCGCGGCCCCGCCGCCGCGAGATCAGCTCTCGTCGCTGTCGACCCAGCTCATGAGCTTGCGCAGCTTCTTGCCGGTGGTCTCGAGCAGGTGCTCCTCGTCGGCCTTCTTGTACGCGTTGTACTTCGGCAGACCGGCCTTGTACTCGGCCATCCAGGTGTTGGCGAACTCGCCGCTCTGGATCTCCGCCAGGACCTTCTTCATCTCGGCCTTGGTCGCGTCGGTGATGACGCGGGGGCCGGTGATGTAGTCGCCCCACTCGGCGGTCTCGGAGACCGACCAGCGCATCTTCTCCAGGCCGCCCTCGTACATGAGGTCCACGATGAGCTTCAGCTCGTGCAGGCACTCGAAGTACGCGATCTCCGGCTGGTAGCCGGCCTCGGTCAGGGTCTCGAAACCGGCCTTGACCAGGGCGGAGGCTCCACCGCAGAGCACGGCCTGCTCACCGAACAGGTCGGTCTCGGTCTCCTCGGTGAAGGTGGTCTTGATGACGCCGGCGCGGGTGCCGCCGATGCCGGCCGCGTACGAGAGCGCGAGGGCGAAGGCACCGCCCGTGTGGTCCTGCTCGACGGCGGCGATACAGGGCACGCCGCGGCCTTCCTCGTACTGGCGGCGGACCAGGTGGCCCGGGCCCTTCGGGGCGACCAGGGCGACGTCCACGTGGGCCGGGGGCTTGATGAAGCCGTAGCGGACATTGAAGCCGTGGCCGAAGAAGAGCGCGTCGCCCTCCTCGAGGTGGTCCTTGATGGACTCCTCGTAGATCTCGGCCTGGAGCGGGTCCGGGGTGAGGATCATGATGACGTTCGCCCAGGCGGCCGCCTCGGACACCGGGACGACCTTGAGACCCTGCTCCTCGGCCTTGGCCTTGGACTTCGAGCCCTCCTTCAGGCCGACGACGACGTCGACGCCGGAGTCACGGAGCGACAGCGCGTGGGCGTGGCCCTGGCTGCCGTAGCCGATGACAGCGACCTTGCGGCCCTGGATGATGGACAGGTCGGCGTCGTTCTCGTAGAACAGCTCGGCCACTGGGATATCTCCTTGGTGCGCTGGTGTTGCTCCCACCGTACGGCGGGGAACGGAATCTGAGTTCGCCGGTCTCGCCATGCGGGCGGGGGCGTGTCGGTCGGCCGGCCGCGGTCGGGACCGCGGCCGGGGCGCTGCGGTCAGGCGCTGCGGTCGAGCGCGCGCAGGCTGCGGTCCGTGATGGACCGGCCGCCGCGCCCTATGGCGATCGTGCCGGACTGCACGAGCTCCTTGATGCCGAAGGGCTCCAGCATCTTGAGCATCGCGCCGAGCTTGTCGGTGCCGCCGGTCGCCTCGATGGTGACGGCCTCCGGGGAGACGTCGACCGTCTTGGCACGGAACAGCTGGACGATCTCGACGACCTGCGAGCGGGTCTCGTTGTCGGCGCGGACCTTCACCAGGACGAGTTCGCGCTCGATGGCGTTGTGCGGCTCCAGCTCGACGATCTTGAGCACGTTGACCAGCTTGTTGAGCTGCTTGGTCACCTGTTCGAGCGGGAGGTCCTCGACATTCACGACGATGGTGATGCGGGAGATGTCGGGGTGCTCGGTGACACCGACCGCGAGGGAGTCGATGTTGAACCCGCGGCGGGAGAACAGCGCGGCGATCCGGGCGAGGATGCCGGGCGTGTTCTCGACCAGGACGGAGAGCGTGTGCTTGGACATGTGAGTCGTTCTCTCTCTCGGGCTCTCTCGGCTCAGTCGTCTTCGTTGTCGCCGAAGTCGGGACGGACGCCCCGCGCCGCCATGACCTCGTCGTTGGAGGTGCCGGCGGCGACCATCGGCCACACCATGGCGTCCTCGTGGACGATGAAGTCGATCACGACCGGACGGTCGTTGATCGCGTTGGCCTCGGCGATGACCTTGTCCAGGTCGGCCGGGTCCTCGCAGCGCAGCGCCACGCAGCCCATGGCCTCGGACAGCTTGACGAAGTCCGGGACGCGGGTGCCCTTGCGGGGGGCGGCGGACTCGCCGAGCTGGGAGCCGGCGGCGGCGTGGCCGGTCTCCTCGCCGTGCAGCACCGTGTTGGAGTAGCGCTGGTTGTAGAAGAGGGTCTGCCACTGGCGGACCATGCCCAGTGCGCCGTTGTTGATGATCGCGACCTTGATCGGGATGTTGTTCAGCGCGCAGGTGGCCAGTTCCTGATTGGTCATCTGGAAGCAGCCGTCGCCGTCGATCGCCCAGACGGTGCGGTCGGGCATGCCGACCTTCGCGCCCATGGCGGCCGGGACCGCGTAGCCCATGGTTCCGGCGCCGCCGGAGTTCAGCCAGGTGCGCGGCTCCTCGTACTGGACGAAGTGCGCGGCCCACATCTGGTGCTGGCCGACGCCCGCCGTGAAGACCGTGCCCTTCGGGGCGAGCGCGCCGATCCGCTCGATGACCTGCTGGGGGGAGAGCATCCCGTCCTCGGGCAGGTCGTAGCCCAGCGGGTACGTGTCCCGCCAGCGGCTGAGGTCCTTCCACCAGGCGCTGTAGTCACCGGCGTTGCCGTCGGTGTGCTCGGCCTGGACGGCCTGGACCAGGTCGGCGATGACCTCGCGGGCGTCGCCGACGATCGGGACGTCGACGGCGCGGTTCTTGCCGATCTCGGCCGGGTCGATGTCCGCGTGGATGATCTTGGCGAGGGGGGCGAAGCTGTCGAGCTTGCCGGTGACGCGGTCGTCGAAGCGGGTGCCCAGCGCGATGAGCAGGTCCGCCTTCTGGAGCGCGGTGACGGCGGTGACCGCGCCGTGCATGCCGGGCATCCCGACGTGCAGCGGGTGGCTGTCGGGGAAGGCGCCCAGGGCCATCAGGGTGGTGGTGACCGGGACCCCGGTGAGCTCGGCGAGGACCTTCAGCTCGGCGCTCGCGCCGGACTTCATGATGCCGCCGCCGACGTACAGGACCGGGCGCTTGGCCTGGCAGATGAGCTTGGCGGCCTCGCGGATCTGCTTGGCGTGCGGCTTGGTGACCGGCCGGTAGCCCGGGAGGTCCTGCGCGGGCGGCCACGAGAACGTGGTCTTCGCCTGGAGGGCGTCCTTGGCGATGTCGACCAGGACCGGGCCGGGGCGGCCGGTGGAGGCGATGTGGAACGCCTCCGCGATGGTCCGCGGGATGTCCGCGGCCCGGGTGACCAGGAAGTTGTGCTTGGTGATCGGCATCGTGATGCCGACGATGTCCGCCTCCTGGAAGGCGTCGGTGCCGATCGCCTTGGAGGCGACCTGACCGGTGATCGCGACCAGCGGGACGGAGTCCATGTGCGCGTCGGCGATCGGGGTGACCAGGTTGGTGGCGCCCGGGCCGGACGTGGCCATACAGACGCCGACCTTGCCGGTGGCCTGCGCGTAGCCGGTGGCGGCGTGGCCCGCGCCCTGCTCGTGGCGCACCAGGATGTGGCGGACCTTCTCGGAGTCCATCATCGGGTCGTACGCGGGGAGGATGCAGCCGCCCGGAATGCCGAAGACGGTGTCGCACCCCACCTCTTCGAGAGAGCGGATGAGGGCCTGCGCACCCGTGACGTGCTCAACTGCGGCGGACTGGTGTCCGCCGGAACGGGGCCGCGGCTGCGGATGGTGGGCCCCGGTGGCCTGCTCGGTCATCGGCATTCTCTTCTCGAAGCTGAGGGTTTTACGAGGATTCGACTCTGTGCCAGTGCAACAAAAAACCCCTCGTGCCGGGAGGCAGGCGAGGGGAGCGCGTCGGGTGCGTTGAGCGGGGACATGCTGGTCCCGGCTTCAGCCGACGCGCTTTCCAAGTACGAGAATTCGGGTGCGCATGACACTGACCCTCCCTCTGGCGGGAGGTGGATGTCAAGTAGGTGGGACGGGCGTCTCATTATGTGAGCCTCTGTGGATGGCCATCGAACCCGCCGGCGAGCCTCCGGCCAAGGCCGGCTGCGCCGCCCCGCCCGGTACGGGGAACGTACCGCGCACGAGCGCGCGGCGCAGCCTGTACTCGTCGAGGGGGCCGGAAAAGGCCATCCCCTGGCCGTGCGTGCAGCCCATCGCGCGCAGGGCGGCGACCTGCTCGGGCAGGTCCACGCCCTCGGCCACCGACTGCATGCCCAGGTCGTTTGCGATGCGCAACAAGCCTGCCGTGATCTTGTGAAGGCGGGCGGACTCGGCCACTCCTTCCACCAGGCCCCGGTCCAGCTTGAGCATGTCCACCGGGAGTCGCCGCAGGGCGCTGATGGCCGCGTAGCCGCTGCCGAAGCCGTCGAGGGCGATCCCCACCCCCAGCCGGTGCAGGGCCGCCAGGCGGCGCTCCAGGTCGTCGAAGGGGACCCGGGGGTCGGAGACGGCGAGTTCCAGGACGAGCGCCCCGCAGGGCAGTCCGTGCCGGGTCAGCAGGGCCTCGACGGAGCCGAGCGGCATGGCGCGGTCCAGGAGCCGCTGGGCGGTCATCCGTACGGCCACCGGTACGCCGTGCCCGGCCCGGTGCCGGTCTGCGGCCTGTACGACGGCCTCCTCCAGCAGCCAGCGGCCCAGCTCGGCGGCCCGCGAGGCGTCCGGGCCGGCGGAGGCGGCGCCCTCGCTGTACTCGGCGACGCGCAGGAACTCGGCCGGGGTGAAGAGGATCCCCTGCGCGGAACGCCAGCGGGCCTGGGCGGCCACGACCGAGACCTCGCCGGTGGCCAGCGAGACCACGGGCTGGTGCAGGAGGGCGAACTCGCCCTCGTGCAGCGCGGTCCGCAGCCGCCCCGCCAGCTCCGCCTTCCGGACGACTTCGGCCTGCATCTGCGGGGCGTACATCTCGACGCGGTTCTTGCCGGCCGCCTTGGCCCGGTACATCGCGAGATCCGCGTTGCGCATCAGGTCCGAAGGGGTGATGCCCGGGTCCGCGAAGGCCACGCCGATGCTGGCGGCGACCCGCACCTCGCTGCCGGCGATGCGGTACGGCTGGGAGAGGGTGGTGCGCAGCCGGTCGGCGATCTCGTGCACCTGGTACTCCCGGGCGCTGTGGTCGCGGCTGCCGTCCCCCAGGATCAGCGCGGCGAACTCGTCCCCGCCGAGGCGGGCGGCGGTGTCCCCGGCCCGGACGGAGTCCTGGAGCCTGCGCGCGGCCTCGATGAGCAGCTCGTCACCGGCCTGGTGGCCGATGGTGTCGTTGACCGCCTTGAAGCCGTCGAGGTCGATGAAGAGCACGGCGGTGCTGTGGTCGCCCGCGCGCCGTCCGGTCAGGGCCTGGCGGACGCGCCGGGTGAAGAGGGCCCGGTTGGGCAGGTCGGTCAGGGGGTCGTGCTCGGCGCTGTGCTGGAGCTGGGCCTGGAGCCGGACCCGCTCGGTGACGTCCCGGCTGTTGAGGATGAGACCGCCCTGGTGGCGGTTGACGGTGGACTCGACGTTGAGCCACTCGCCGCCGCCTGACTTGAAGCGGCACTCGATGCGGGTGGTGGGTTCCTCGGCCTGCGGAGCGGCGAGGAAGCGGCGCACCTCGTGGACCACGCGGCCGAGGTCGTCCGGGTGGATCAGGGTGGCGAGCTCGGTGCCGACCAGTTCCTCGGCCTCGCGGCCGTAGACCCCGGCGGCGGCGGGGCTGACGTAGCGCAGGGTGCCGGTGGGCGCGGCGATCATGATGACGTCGCTGGAGCCCTGGACCAGGGAGCGGAAGTGGTTCTCCTTCTGGGCCAGCTCCTGGGTCAGCGCGATGTTGTCGAGGAGCATGATCCCCTGGCGGATCACCAGGGCGAGGACGACGGTGCAGCCCGTGACGACGACGACCTTGTCGACGCTGCGGCTCTCGATCACGTTGTAGAGGATGCCGAGCGTGCAGACGGCGGCGGCGAGGTATGGGATGAGCGCGGGCAGCGACCGGGCGATCGGGCGGCTGACGGGCCGCGCGCCGGGGGCCTCCGCGGGCTCGTGCGCGGCGCCGATGCGGCGGGCGCCCCACGGCGCGTAGGCGAGGAGCAGGGATCCGGCGAACCATCCCGCGTCGAGGAGCTCGCCGGAGCTGTAGGTCTCCTTCAGCAGCGGCGACGTGAAGATGGCGTCGCACAGGACCGTGAGCGCGAGGGCGGCGATGGCCATGTTGACGGCGGAGCGGTTCGTCGCGGACCGCCGGAAGTGCAGGACGAGCACCATCGAGACGAGCGCGATGTCCAGCAGTGGATAGGCGAGTTCGAGGGCGGCGCCCGCCACGTTCTCGCCGCTGTGGGACCTGGCCGCCTTGGCCAGCGCCAGGCTCCACGACAGGATGAGCAGGGATCCGGCGATGAGCCAGGAGTCGAGGGCGAGGCAGAGCCAGCCGGCCCGGGTGACGGGGCGCTTGGCGAGGACGAGGAGTCCGACGATCGCCGGCGGGGCGAAGCAGAGGAAGAAGAACTGTGCCGGGGACGGACTCGGCATGTCCTCGTGGATCACGACCTCGTACCAGCCCCAGATGCCGTTGCCGCAGGCGGACATCAGGGACGAGAGAGCAAAGAGCACCCAGGCGAGCCGGTCTCGGTTCGCATGGGTGCGCGCGTACAGGTAACAGGATCCGGCGGCGACGAGGGCGGCGGCGCTGAGGCCGAAGTCACCCATGATGTCGGCCAGTTCATCGCTGCCCCAGCCGAGGCCGGCACCGACGGCGTATCCGCCCCACACCACGGCCAGGAGCACCTGGACGGCCACTCCCCGGCCTCCGCCCGAGAGGGAGGGCCGGTTCAGGAGCGCCGCCCCCGGGGCACTCACCGGTCCCCCTCGCCTGCCGGCTTGGGGGCACCCCGTCGTCGCCTGCGGCGGCTCTGCCGCGTCGGATCCTTCGTCCATTGGCCGTACATCGCCCGTCGCCCCCCAAAGTGTCCGATCACTCCCCAGCGCCAGACGTTCGTGGCGCAGCCCCTTCTTCCGGACGATACACCACTTTCGTCACTCAGGGACATAGCATCTCTACGCTCCGTTACCACGTGGGGAGTTGGGCCACGGAACGCGTCCGGGTGACTGCGGAGCGTCCGCACCGGACACCGGTCAGCCGGTGACGAGCACCGTGTGCTCCAGGGGCTCTCCGGCGGCGAACCGGGTGAGCTGGCGGGCGAGCAGCCTCTTGGCCCGGGGTTCGAACGCCGAGCTGCTGCCGCCGACATGAGGAGTGATCAGGACATTCGGAGCATGCCAGAGCGGGTGGCCTGCGGGCAGCGGTTCCGGGTCGGTGACGTCGAGCGCGGCGCGCAGCCGCCCCGACTCGACCTCCGCGAGGAGGGCCCCGGTGTCGACGACGGGACCGCGCGCCACGTTCACGAGCAGGGCGCCGTCCTTCATCCGGCTCAGGAACCCGGCGCCGGCCAGGCCCTTGGTGGCATCGGTCAGCGGGGTCGTGAGGATCACCACATCGGCCGCCGGGAGGAGTTGGGGGAGATCGGCGAGGGCGTGCACGGGGCCGCGCGCCGTGGTGCGCGCCGTGCGGGCGACGCGCGCGACCGGCCCGCACTCGAAGGGCACGAGCCGGTCCTCGACGGCCGAGCCGATCGATCCGTAGCCGACGATCAGGAAGGACTTGTCGGCGAGTGCCTCGTAGAACCCGCCGCGCCACTCCTCGCGGTCCTGGCCGCGGACCATGCCGGGGATGCCGCGCAGGGAGGCGAGGGCCAGGGTGAGCGCGAGTTCGGCGGTGCTCGCGGTGTGGACGCCGGCGGCGTTGCACAGCCGTACGCCGGGGGGCAGGCCGTCGAGGCCGCCGAGGACGTGGTCGATGCCGGCGGTGAGGGTCTGGACGACCCGGACGGCGGGCATCGCGGCCAGCGGGCGGACGGTGACCTCGGCGGACTTCATGTACGGGGTGACGTAGAAGACGCAGTCGGCCGGATCGGCCGGGAAGGCGTCCTCGCCGTCCCAGCGGCGGTAGCGGAAGGAGTCGGGCAGGCCCTCGATCTCCTCGGCGGGGAAGGGGAGCCAGACGTCCGCGGTCTTTGCAGTCATGATCACGAGGCTAGGCCAGGGCGGCCGGATCGAGCCGTTAGTTTGTTTCCGGACCGGGAGGGGGACGCAGGAGTGGAGCTGAGGTCGATCGGTGCGGGGGCACTGACGGTGGGCGCCGTCGGGCTCGGCTGCATGCCGATGAGCTGGGCGTACGCGCCCTCGCGCCGACGCGGGCCGGAGTCGCTGGCGGCGGTGCACGCGGCGCTGGACCTCGGGTCGAACCTGCTGGACACGGCCGACGTGTACGGGCCGTTCACCAACGAGCTGCTGCTGGGCCGGGTCCTGCGGGAGCGGCGGCCGGACGCCTTCGTGTCGGCGAAGGTGGGACTGCGGGCCGGTGACCAGCACGTGGTGGCGGACGGGCGGCCGGGCTACGTGCGCCGGGCCTGCGACGCCTCGCTGCGGCGGCTGCGGACGGACGTCATAGACCTCTACCAGCTGCACCGGGTGGATCCGGATGTCCCCCTGGAGGAGACCTGGGGGGCGATGGCGGAGCTGGTGGGTGCGGGGAAGGTGCGGGCGCTCGGATTCTGCGCGCTCGGCGCGGGCGCCGGGCCGGGCGCGGGGCGCGGCGGGGACCGGGCGTACGGGACGACGCTGCGGCACCTGGAGCGGGCGCAGCAGGTGTTCCCGGTGAGCGCGGTGCAGGCGGAGCTGTCGGTGTGGTCGCCGCAGGCGGCGTGGCAGCTGCTTCCGTGGTGTGCGGACCGCGGGGTGGGGTTCCTGGCGGCGATGCCGCTGGGCAGCGGTTTCCTGACCGGGACGCTGACGCCGGGCGAGGGTTTCGAGTCGCAGGACGTACGGGCCCGGCATCCGCGGTTCACGGCGGACGCGATGGCGTCGAACCAGGTGCTCGTGGCGGCCCTGCGCCGGGTGGCGCGGCGGCACGGGCCCGGGGTCACCCCGGCGCAGGTGGCGCTGGCCTGGGTGCTGGCGCAGGGGCCGCAGGTGGTGCCCGTGCCGGGGGCCGACCGGGCGCCGTGGGCGGCGGAGAACGCGGGGGCGGCGGAGGTGCTGCTCTCGGCGGCCGATCTGGCGGAGATGGCGGCGCTGCCGGTGGCGGTGGGAGCCTGGGACTGACCCGCAACCACTCGATCGAGTGTACGAGCGGTGGAACTTCGGCGGCTGCCGGAGCGGTTGATACGGGTGAAGGGCACGGTCGGGGCACGGGAAGGGAGCGGGGCCATGCGGTTCGTACACGTGGAGCGTGGGGGGCGGGGCGTGCGGCGCCGGGGCGTGGCGGCGGCGGTCGCGCTGGCCGGGTGCGGCGCCCTGCTGGCCGCGGGGTGCTCGCCCGCCGGGGTCGACGGCGCCCGGCCGGGCGGCTCGCCGCCGGGGACGGCCGCGGGCCCGGGGTCGCCGGGGACGTCGTCGTCGGGGGCTCCTTCGGCGCCGGTCCCGCCGGCCAGGGGCGCGGTGACGGTCGCCGGCGAGATCGCCAAGGGCCTGGAGTCTCCGTGGGGGGTGGCTCCGCTGCCGGGCGGGGACCTGCTGGTCGCCTCGCGGGACAAGGGCTCGATCAGCCGGGTCGCGGCCGGCTCGGGGACGGCGACGCGGATCGGGTCGGTGCCCGGGGTGTCGCCGGGCGGGGAGGGCGGACTGCTGGGCCTGGCCCTGTCGCCGGACTTCGCGTCGGACCGGATGGTGTACGCCTACTTCACCACCGAGGGCGACAACCGCATCGCCCGGATGCGCTATGACGAGCGCAGACCCGCCGGGCAGCAGCTGGGCGCTCCGGACACCGTGTTCCGCGGCATCCCCAAGGGACTGATCCACAACGGCGGGCGGATCGCCTTCGGCCCCGACAAGATGCTCTACGCGGGCACGGGAGAGACGGGTGACACCGGACTCGCGCAGGACAGGAAGTCACTGGGCGGCAAGATCCTGCGGATGACCCCGGACGGGGATCCGGTGCACGGAAACCCCGAGGCGGACTCCGTCGTCTACTCGTACGGGCACCGCAACGTGCAGGGCCTCGCCTGGGACGGGGACAAGCGGCTGTGGGCCGCCGAGTTCGGCCAGAACACCTGGGACGAGCTGAACCTGATCGAGCCCGGCGCGAACTACGGCTGGCCCGAGGCCGAGGGGAAGGCGGGCCGGCCCGGCATGCGCGATCCGGTGGCCGTCTGGAAGACCGACGAAGCCTCGCCGAGCGGGATCGCCTGGGCGCAGGGGTCGGTGTGGATGGCGGGCCTGAAGGGGAGCCGGCTGTGGCGGATCCCGCTGTCCGGGACGGCCCCGGTGGCGGAACCCGAAGCCTTCCTGGAGGGGAGGTACGGCCGGCTGCGCTCGGTGGTGGCCCTGGGCGGAGACAGACTGCTGCTGGTCACGAGCGAGACGGACGGGCGCGGGTCGCCGGAAGCGGGCGACGACAGGATCCTGACCCTGACGGTGCGGTGACCGCGACGGTGCGGTGACCGCGACGGTGCGGCAGGACGCGGCACCGCGGATGGAACGCGGCGCGGGCCCCGGCGGCGGGGCGGAAGGTGTGGTGAACGCGGTGTTCAACCTGATCGAGGAGCTGTTCAACCCGGGGCGCAAGCACACGGACGAGGAGAGGAAGCGCCTGGAACTGTCCCGGGTCGACGTCGACGACGGGGACCCGGGGCGGGGCCCGATAGACCTGGACTCCGGCACGGTGTTCATACGCCCCGCCGGGCGGCCTCCGGCAGGAGGCTGACCGGACCGGGGCCGGCGAACAGGCGCAGCCGGTGGGCGAGGGCGGCCGCCTCGCCCCGGCCGGCGACGCCCAGCTTCGCCAGGATGTTCGAGACGTGCACGCTCGCCGTCTTCGGGGCGATGAAGAGCTCCGCGGCGATCTGGCGGTTGGTGTGGCCCTCCGCGACCAGGCTCAGCACCTCCCGTTCGCGGCTGGTCAGGCCGAGTGCCTCGGCGGGATCCGCGTCCGGTGCGGGCGGGGCGGGCCGGGGGGGGGGGGGGGGCGGGGGGGGGGGGGGGGGGGGGGGGCGGCGGGGGGGGGCGGGGGGGGGCGGCGGGCCGCCGCCCGGGGCCGCCGCCGACCGC
>NZ_JBEOXU010000105.1:0-22474 GCF_040296725.1 Streptomyces sp. NPDC002044 | reverse complement strand
GCTCGATGCGGTTGTTGATAAGTTCTTGCAGCGCCGGATTCACCTTCTGCCGCGGCTCGGCGGCGGCGCGCGGCGCGCCCGCGTGCCCACCGGACCGGAACCGCGGCGCAGTAGCCGTCGGGATCGTTGGCGAGGGCCAGGCCCGCCAGGCCGAACAGGATCACCGGCAGATGGGCCGACTCCGTCACGTAGTCCGCGAGGAGCCGCGGCGCGACGGCGAACACCAGCCCCGCCACCACCGCGTACTGCGGCCTGCGCACCCCGGCCGCCACCACGACGGCCAGCCACACCAGCCCCGTCATCGCCGTGAAGTCGGTCGCGGTGATCCGGGTGTTGTACGAGGCGTACAGCACGCCCCCGAACCCGGCCAGCCCCGCCGACAGGGTGAACATCAGCAGCTTCGTCCGCAGCACCGAGACCCCCGAGGCCATCGCCGCCGCCGGAGCCGACCGTACGGCGAGCATCGCCCTCCCGGACGGCGAGTTCCGCAGCGCGCTCAGCCCCGCCGCGACCGCCGCGACCAGGACGACCAGGGCCACCCCGAGCGCCCGGTCGTCGGACAGGTCGACCGGCCCGAGCACCGGCCGGGGGATCGACCACCCCGCGTCCCCGTTGCGCAGCCACCGCAGCTGGAACAGCACCTGATCGGCGAGGAACGCCAGCGCCAGCGTGGCCAGCGCCAGGGACCGGCCGCCCAGCCGCAGCGCCGGCAGGGCGGCCAGCGCCCCCAGCAGCGCGGCCGCGCAGGTGCCCGCGGCCAGCGCGGCCGCGAACGGCCAGCCGCGGCTCATCAGCAGCCCGGCCACCAGCGCGGCGCCCGTGACGAAGGTGGCCTGGGCCAGGGACACCATCGCGCCGAGCCCGGTCACCACCGTGAAGGACATGAACACCAGGGCGATGGCCAGCCCCTGGGCCAGCAGTCCGCTCCAGAAGGGGGTCGTCACCGTGTAGAACGCCGTGCCCAGCAGTACGGCGCCCGCCGCCCAGCCGCCCCAGCGCCGTACCCAGGACGCTCCGGCCAGATGGTCCACCGGCGGCGCGTCCACGGCGGAGGTCCCCGCCGTCCGGGCCCGCCGGGTGAGCACGAGCAGCCCGCCGAACAGGATGAGGAAGGGCACCGCCGTGCGCAGTCCGGTGACGTCCTCGGCGAAGGAGGCGTATCCGGCGACGAGGTTCTGCAGGACGCCGAGCCCGAGCCCGCCGGCGAACGCGAGCGGCACGGACGCGAACCGCCCGATGACGGCGGCCGTCGCCGACACGAACAGGAACAGCGTGAAGTCGTGCGCCGAGAGCCCCAGCAGCGGCGTCGCCAGGACGCCCGCCAGCCCGGCCAGCCCCGACGCGATCATCCACGCCACCGACGAGAGCCGGTCGGCGCTGATGCCGCGCAGCTCGGTCAGCGACCGGTTGTCGACGGCCGCCCGCAGCCGCAGTCCCAGCCGCGTGTGCCGCATCAGCACCCACAGGGCGACCGCCACCAGCGCCGTCACCACCCAGGTGATCAGCTGGTCGGAGTCGATGCCGACCCCGTCGGCGAGCTGCCAGGAGACCGCGGGGCTGGGCCCCACCCCCGGCAGCCCGAACTGGTTCTCCGCCGGTTCGACGGGCGCGCCCGCGTCCGCGAGCAGCTCCACCGCCCACAGTCCGGCGGCCGGCAGGGCGACCAGCAGTCCGATGGTCGCGACGATCTGCGCGGTCTCGCCGACCCGCGCGAGGCGGCGGAACATCAGCCGGTCCAGTGCCCATCCGAGGCCGGGCGCCAGCACGAACACCACCAGCAGCGCCGCGGGGACGGCCGGCCAGCCCAGCCCGGAGTGCAGTTCGTGGAAGGTGAGCGCGCACAGGTAGGCGGTGGCCCCGTGGGCGAAGTTGAACAGCCCGGACGCCGAGTACGACAGTACGAGCCCGGTGGCCAGCAGCGCGTACAGGGCGCCGGAGACCAGACCGCTCAGCACGAAGACGAGCAGATCTCCCATTCGGCTGCCCGGCCCCTACGAGAAGGGGATGGGTTCGTGGCACTTGAAGGGGACGGACACCCGGTACGCGCCGTCCTTCAGCTGCACGAGCGCCCCGCAGCCGAAGCTGTCCTTCTGCCCCTTGGGCTCCGCCCGGTCGCCGACGAGCGTGCCGGTGTCGGAGAAGCCCTGCGCGGCGGTCTGGAAGGACGCGACGGTCAGGTCCTTGCCCGCTTTCTGCGCGATGGACAGGAACAGGTCGGCCGACATGTAACCGGTCAACATGTGCATGTTCAGGGGCGGCGTGTCCTGCCCGCCCGCCGCCGCCTTGATGTCGGCCTTGAACTGCGCCATCTTCGGATGGTCCGACTCGAAGGGCTCGAACTGGAGCAGTACGTGCACCCCGTCGAGGGCCTGCTTGGTGGCGTCCTTGGCCAGGAGACCGGGGTCGTAGTCGGTGGGGTCGGAGATCAGGCCCTTGTAACCGGCGCGCTTGAGGGCGGTGAACAGCCCGATGTTGTTGGGCGTCTGCATGACGGAGACGACGGCGTCGGGCCCCTTGCCGCCGTTGCTCTGCATGATCTCCTTGACGTACGCGGACCAGTCGCTCGGGACGGCCGTGGCGGGCACGGAGGCCCTGGCGTACGAGACGGTGAACCCGGCGCTGGCGAAGCCCTGCTGGAAGGTGCGGATGCCGAACTTCCCGGCGTCGCTGTCGTTCGCGATGACCGCCACCGACTTGCCCGCGGCCCCGCCGAGCACCTGGCCGATGCCTTCCGGCCAGGTCTGGTTGAGGGTGCCGCCGGGGGAGGGGACCAGGCAGCCGTTGAAGCCGTAGATGTACTTGGGCCCGCAGAAGGAGGGAAGGGTGCCCCAGCCGAAGGTCGGTACCTTCTCCTGCTCCAGGAAGTCGGCGCCGGAGAAGGTCACCGAGCTCATCGGGGAGACCGCGAAGACCTTGTCCTGCTGGACGAGCTTGCGGGCGGCCGCCATGTTCTTCGCCGGGTCCTGGCCGTCGTCCTCCGCCCCGAGGTAGTCGATCTTCCGGCCGTTGACGCCTCCCTCGGCGTTGGCCCTCAGGTACCGGGCCCTGGCCCCGAGATCGGTGTCCTTCTTGCTGTAGCCGCTGGCGGTGGTCATCGACACGATGCCGCCGACCTTGATCGAGTCCGCCGTGACGCCGCGGGACTCGCCGCCGGACGTGCCGGGGGGCGCCGTGTCGGGGGTGGCGGCGGAGTTGCAGGCGCAGACGAGCGCGAGGGCCGCCGCCGCGGCGGCCAGGGTGCGGATCGATCGCAACATCGAGGGTTCCCTCCGGTCGGGATTCCCGCATTCTGTGTGCGACCTGACGGATCGTCAATATCGGTGGACGAAGTGACGTGACGGACCGTCAGATTGCCGCCGGGCCGTGATGTTCACGTCTGGTACAGCGCCGCGACCTCCTTCGCGAACGCCTTCTCGATCGCCCGCCGCTTCAGCTTCAGTGACGGGGTCAGCAGGCCCAGCTCCTCCGTGAACTGCCCGGGCAGCACCCGGAACGTGCGGATCGCCTCCGCCTGCGAGACCAGCGTGTTGGCGGCCACCACCGCCCGGCGGACCTCCGTGGTCAGCTCCGGATCGTGCACCAGCTCCGCCGCCGGACGCTGCGCCAGGCCGCGCATCGACAGCCAGTGCGCGATGCCCTCCGCGTCCAGGGTGAGCAGCGCCGCGATGTACGGCCGGTCGTTGCCCACCAGCACGCACTGCGACACGAGCGGATGCGAACGCACCCGCTCCTCCAGGGCGGTGGGCGAGACGCTCTTGCCGTTGGAGGTCACCAGGATCTCCTTCTTGCGCCCGGTGATGGTGAGGTAGCCGTCCGCGTCCAGCCGCCCCAGGTCCCCGGTCGCCAGCCACCCGCCGCGCAGCACCGCCTCCGTCGCCCGCGGATCGTTGAGGTACCCGGAGAACACGTGGTCGCCGTGCAGCCAGACCTCCCCGTCGTCGGCGATGTGCACCGTGCTGCCCGGGATCGGCGGGCCCACCGTGCCGTACTTCGTCGCCCCCGGCGGATTCGCGGTGGCCGCCGCGCTCGACTCGGTCAGGCCGTACCCCTCGAACACCGTGATCCCGGCGCCGTCGAAGAACAGCCCGAGCCGCCGCGCCATGGCGGACCCGCCCGACATGGCGTACCGCACCCGGCCGCCCATCGCCTCCCGGACCTTCCCGTACACCAGCCTCTCGAACAGCTGGTGCTGCACGCGCAACCCCGCCGACGGCCCCGGCCCGGTCCCGAACGCCTTCGCCTCGCGGGCCTGCGCGTACCGTACGGCCGTCTCCACCGCCCGGTCGAAGGGACCCCGGCGGCCCTCGACCTCCGCCTTGCGGCGGGCCGCCGCGAACACCTTCTCGAACACGTGCGGCACCCCCAGCACGAAGGTCGGCCGGAACGCGGCCAGGTCCGGCAGCAGTTCGGCGGCCGCCAGCACCGGCTGGTGCCCGAGCTTGACCCGCGACCGGACGGCCGCCACCTCGACCATCCGCCCGAAGACGTGGGCCAGCGGCAGGAACAGCAGCGTCGACGGCCGCTCGCCCGGCCCCGCCTGGAACACCGACTCCCAGCGGCTCACCATCGTGTCGGCCTCGTACATGAAATTGGCGTGCGTGAGCACGCACCCCTTGGGCCGGCCCGTGGTCCCGGAGGTGTAGATGACCGTGGCGACGGCGTCGGGCGTCACCGCGCCACGGTGCCGGTGCACGACGTCTTCCGCGACCCCCCGCCCGTCGGCGACGAGCGCCTCCACGGCCCCGGCGTCCAGCTGCCACAGCCGCCGCAGACCGGACAGCCGGTCGATCGCCGAACCCACGGTCATGGCCTGGTCCTCGTTCTCGACGACGCAGGCCACGCAGCCGGAGTCCTCGAGGATCCAGTGCACCTGCTCCGTGGAGGAGGACGGGTAGACGGGAACCGGCTGCGCCCCGATGGCCCACAGCGCGAAGTCGAAGAGCGTCCACTCGTACCGGGTACGGGACATCAGCGCGACCCGGTCCCCGAACCGCACCCCCTGGGCCAGCAGCCCCTTGGCCAGGGCGAGCACCTCGGCCGCCAGCTCGCCGGAGGTCACGTCCCGCCAGACGCCGTCCGTCTTGCGGCCGAGCACCACGCGGTCCGGGTCCTGGTGTGCGTACTGGAAGACGACGTCGGCCAGGCCGCCGACGGGCGGGCCCGTGACGACGGGTGGGACGGTGATCTCGCGCAAGGCCCCGCTCCTCTCCGCACAGCGCGGCGACGCTACCCCACGCCTGGCGGCAGTTGATCAGCCGGCGAACTCCTCCACAAGACCTCCGCAGGGGGCGTGAGGTGCGGGGCGCGGGGGCGCGGGGGCGCGCCGCGGGGGGTGGGGGCGCGGGGGTGAGGGCACGGGGGTGGGGGCGCGGGGTGGGGCGTCCGCCGAGCCGGGCCCTGCCGGGGGCCGGCCGGTTGTGCCGGGGCCGGGGGTGGCGAGGGCCGCCGCGGAGGTTCTCCTCGGCTCGCGCACGTGGCGGGGGCTGCGGGGGTGTGGGGTGGTTGCGCGCTCGAACCGCGGGGACCCTCCGCAGCGTCCCCGCCCCGCGCCGGTGTCCGGGCGTGGTGTGCCGGGCCCTGCCGGGTGTGGTCGGGCGGGGTCAGGCCGGGCGGCTCAGGCGGTCGCCGCCTGACAGCACCGCGGCGGCCAGGGCGTCCGACGCGGGGGTCGGGCGCCGCCCCTGGAGCAGCGCGAACTCCACCGGGCCCAGTTCCGGCAGTCCCCCGACCCGGACCAGGCCCGGCGGGATCAGCCCGCGGGTGTGGGCCATCACGCCGAGCCCGGCCCGGGCCGCCGCGATCAGGCCGCTCAGGCTGCCGCTCGTGCAGGCGATGCGCCACGCGCGCCCGTCCCGCTCCAGTACCTCCAGCGCCCGCGCGCGCGTGATCCCCGGCGGCGGGAAGACGATGAGCGGAACCGGGCGTTCGGGGTCCACCCGCAGGCCCTCCGCCCCGATCCACACCATGCGGTCCCGCCAGACGAGGCGGCCCCGCTCGTCGCCCGGGCCGCGCCGCTTGGCCAGCACCAGGTCGAGCCGGCCCGCGTCCAGCCGCTCGTGCAGCGTTCCCGAGAGCTCCACCGACAGTTCGAGGTCCACCTCGGGGTGTTCGTGCCGGAAGCCCTCCAGGATCTCCGGCAGCCGCGTCAGCACGAAGTCCTCCGACGCCCCGAACCGCAGCCGCCCGCGCAGCCGCGTCCCGGCGAAGAAGGCCGCCGCGCGCTCGTGCGCCTCCAGGATCGTGCGCGCGAAGCCGAGCAGCGCCTCGCCGTCCTCCGTCAGCTCCACGCTGTGGGTGTCCCGGACGAACAGCGGCCGGCCCGTGGCCTCCTCCAGCCGCCGCACGTGCTGGCTGACCGTGGACTGCCGTACGCCGAGCCGCCCGGCGGCCTGGGTGAAGCTCAGGGTCTGGGCCACCGTGAGGAACGTCCGCAGCTGGACGGGGTCGTACATGGCCCCCAGGCTATCGCGCATCGTGATGGCAGTGAGTTCGGTGTACGGGTTTCCCGATGACCGTAGCGCCGCGACCATGGAGGAGGGCACCGGCCCCGCCGCCCCGACAGCGAGTGAGCCCCGCGCATGCGCCGCCCGAAGATTCCCGCCCGGCTGCCCCTGGACCCGTACGTACCGGCCCTGCTCGGCACCGTCGGCCTCGCCGCCCTGCTCCCCGCCCGCGGCGCGGGCGCCACCGTCGCCGACGGGGCCTCCACCGCGGCCGTGGCCCTGCTCTTCTTCCTCTACGGCGCCCGCCTCTCCACCCGAGAGGCGCTCGACGGCCTGCGCCACTGGCGGCTCCACCTCACCGTGCTCGCCTGCACCTTTCTGCTCTTCCCCCTCCTCGGCCTCGCGGCCCGCGGCCTCGTCCCCACCCTCCTGACGCCCCCGCTCTACAGCGGCCTGCTCTTCCTCTGCCTGGTCCCCTCGACCATCCAGTCCTCCATCGCCTTCACTTCCATGGCCCGCGGCAACGTCCCCGCCGCGATCTGCGCCGGCTCCTTCTCCAGCCTCGCCGGCATCCTCCTCACCCCCCTCCTCGCGGCCGCGCTGCTCGCCGGCGGTGCGGGGAGCTTCTCCGCCGACTCCCTCCTCAAGATCGTCCTCCAGCTCCTGCTGCCCTTCGTCCTGGGCCAGGCGTCGCGCCGCCGGGTCGGCGGCTTCCTCACCCGTCACCGGTCCGTGCTCGGCTACGCGGACCGCGGCTCGATCCTGCTCGTCGTCTACGCCGCCTTCAGCGCGGGCGTGGTCGCGGGCGTCTGGAGCCAGGTCAGCGTCCCGCGCCTCGGCGCCCTGATGCTGGTGGAGGCCGCGATCCTGGCCGTCATGCTCCTGAGCACCTGGTACGGCGCCGAGCGCCTCGGCTTCGACCGCGCCGACCGCATCGCCATCCAGTTCGCCGGCTCGAAGAAGAGCCTGGCCGCCGGACTCCCCATGGCCAGCGTGCTGTTCGGGGCCCACGCGAGCCTCGCCGTGCTGCCGCTGATGCTGTTCCACCAGATGCAGCTGATGGTCTGCGCCGTCCTGGCCCGCCGCCGGGCCCGCGAGAGCGAACCCGCGCCCCACCGTGTGGCGGAGGTCTCGCGGGCGCCCCAACACCCCGCCCCCCGGGCCCGGTAACGTGCGGCGGTGACCTGGATACGCCCGATCGCCGCCCGCGCCGAACGACCCTGCACCCTGGTGGTCTGCCGGGGCTGCTGCTGCGGCGACCCCCGCAAGAACCCCGGCTCCGACCACGCCGGCCAACTCGCCCGGCTGCGCGCGGCCGCCGCCGAGTCCGGGGGGCGGCTGGCCGTCCGTACGAGCGAGTGCCTCGGCCCCTGCGCGCAGGCCAACGTCATCGTGGTCCAGCCCACCAGCGAGGCCCGCCGCCGGGGTGCCCGCGCGACCTGGTTCGGCTGGGCCCTGGACGACACCGCGACCGACGAGATCATCGCCTGGGCGCGGTCGGGCGGCCCCGGAACCACCCCGGTCCCGGACACCCTGGACCTCCACCGCATCGACCCGCCGGAGCCCAAACCGGCCGCGAAGCCCTCCCGCCGCTCACGCCGCGGCCGCTGAGGGCGCACGGCGGCGGCCGCGGCGCACGGCTACACCGTGATCCGCTCCTCGCCCGCGTAGATGTTCATGTCCGGCCCCCGCAGGAACCCGACGAGCGTCATCCCCGACTCCAGCGCCAGGTCCACGGCCAGCGAGGACGGCGCCGAGACCGCCGCCAGCACCGGGATGCCCGCCATCACGGCCTTCTGGGCCAGCTCGAACGAGGCCCGGCCCGACACCAGCAGGACCGCGCCCGTCAGCGGCAGCCGCCCGGCCCGGAGCGCCCGCCCGACGATCTTGTCGACCGCGTTGTGCCGGCCCACGTCCTCCCGTACGTCCAGCAGCTCGCCCTCCGCTGTGAACAGCCCCGCCGCGTGCAGCCCGCCCGTACGGTCGAAGACCTTCTGGGCCTCGCGCAGCCGGTCCGGGAGCCGGGCGAGGAGCTGCGCGGACAGCCGTACGGGATCTGCCGCCGCGGCGCCCGGGAACCGGCTCGCGGTCCGGACCGCGTCCAGGCTGGCCTTGCCGCACAGCCCGCAGGAGGAGGTGGTGTAGACGTTCCGCTCCAGCGTGATGTCCGGCACGGGCACGCCGGGCGCCAACTGCACGTTGACGACGTTGTACGTGTTCGTGCCGTCCTCGGCGGCGCCCTCGCAGTAGGTGACGGCCCGCACGTCCGCCGCCGCGCCGAGCGCGCCCTCGCTCACCAGGAAGCCCACCGCCAGGGCGAAATCGTCCCCCGGGGTGCGCATCGTGATCGCCAGGGGCCTGCCGTTCAGCCGGATCTCCAGCGGCTCCTCGGCCACCAGGGTGTCCGGGCGCACCCCGGCCACCCCGTTCCGGATCCGTACGACCCGGCGGCGCTCCGTGACGCGTCCCATGGTGTTCCCCCACCTCGCTCTGATTCCTGCCGCGGCCGACATGGATATTGTCGCCGTTCCGCTTCCCGCGACGCTCCCGGCAGCCAGATCCTCGGGAATCTCCAAATTCCGATGCCCGAATCCTGTCGGATCACGCGCACTCGTACCCATCGGTAGCAGGCGAAGCTGGTGAGTCATGACTGCCAACGAGGGGGGACCCCGCCCATGACCGGTTCACGCGTGGTGGCGCTAGGGCACTATCAGCCCGCGAGAGTGCTCACCAACGAGGACCTCTCGGCCATGGTCGACACCACCGACGAGTGGATCCGGTCCCGGGCCGGGATCAAGACCCGCCACATCGCGGGCCCGGAGGAACCGGTGGACGAGCTGGCCTTCCAGGCCGCGGGCAAGGCACTCGCCGGTGCCGGCCTGACCCCGGACGACATCGACCTCGTCCTGGTCGCCACCTCCACCGCGATCGACCGCTCGCCCAACATGGCGGCGCGCGTCGCCGCCAAGCTGGGCATGCGCGGCAACCCGGCCGTGATGGACCTCAACGTCGTCTGCTCGGGCTTCACCCACGCCCTGGCCACCGCCGACCACGCGATCCGGGCCGGCTCGGCCACCCGCGCGCTGGTCATCGGCGCCGACAAGATGACCGAGATCACCGACTGGACCGACCGCACCACCTGCGTCCTCACCGGCGACGGCGCGGGGGCGGCCGTCGTCGAGGCCTGCGAGGAGCCGGGCATCGGCCCGGTGCTGTGGGGCTCCGTACCCGAGATGGGCAACGCGGTCCGCATCGAGGGCTCGCCGCCGGTCTTCGCCCAGGAGGGCCAGTCGGTCTACCGCTGGACCACCAGCCAGCTCCCGCCGCTGGCCCGCAAGGTCTGCGAGAAGGCGGGGGTCGCCCCCGAGGACCTGGCCGCCGTCGTCCTCCACCAGGCGAACCTGCGGATCATCGAACCCCTCGCCGCCAAGATCGGCGCGGTGAACGCGGTCATCGCCCGCGACGTCGTCGACTCCGGCAACACGTCGGCGGCCAGCATCCCGATGGCCCTGTCCAAGCTGGTGCAGCGCGGCGAGATCCCCTCCGGGGCCCCCGTCCTGCTCTTCGGCTTCGGCGGGAACCTCTCCTACGCCGGCCAGGTCATCAGCTGCCCGTGACGTCCACCGCGCCCCCGTCCTCCCCGTCCGCGGGCGGGCCGGGGGCGCGGTGCGTTCCGCGCCCCGCACCACGGCGGCGAGACGATCCGTCTCGCCGGGTCGATCGGTGCATGCCCGCAGGTCAGCACGGCGTGGCGGACGATCACGGCGCGGATAAGTGGTCGGCCCCCCGGCGATCCTTTGCTATGGTTGTCCATGTCGCCGCGGGAAACCGGGGCCGACCACCTGGTCCGGGTGGCGGAATGGCAGACGCGCTAGCTTGAGGTGCTAGTGCCCTTTATCGGGCGTGGGGGTTCAAGTCCCCCCTCGGACACAAAGACGAAAACCCCACTCCGGTGGGGTTTTTCGCGTTTCCGGTACGGGCTGCGGGGTGCGGGCTGCGGTGACGGCGTTCCCGGTACGGGTCAGGCCCACGGGACCACCAGGCCACTCGTGGTCGTACGGGCGCCCGCCGCTACCGGGACGAAGACGTGGGGGAGGGACAGCCGGGACCGGTCCGCCGCGTCCGGGGCGTCCGGCGGGATCGCCCCCGACAGGAGCAGCGCGAGGAGGACCGGGACCGCCGTGCGGGGCGGTGTCCCGGCGGCCGGGCGCGGCCGGTGGGCGTGGGCCGCCGGCAGCGGGAGCGCGAGGCTCCCGGCGGCGTCGCCGGCCGCGCCGGGGACCGCCGGGCAGACGCACCCGGGGGCGTACTCCCTGAGGTCGAGGACGGGGGCGCCCGGGGCCGACGGGTCCAGGGCGGTGAACAGGGTCCCGCTGTCGGTGGCCGACCGGGGCGCGAGCCGGTCCGGGCGGTGCAGGGTCACGGGGCCGGCGCGGCGGTCGTGGCCGAGCGGGGTCAGCGGGCGCGTGCCGACCGCGCCGGCGTGCGCGGGCCCCCGCGCGTACACCCCCGCGTCCGGCCGCTCCGCGTACCCCTCCTCGCACAGCATCGCGAGGAGCGGGCGCAGGGCCGCCGCGCCCAGGCCCGACTCCCGCTCCAGCTGGGCGGGCCGCACCCCCAGGGGGTGCCGCTCCAGGACGCGTACGACGGCCAGCGCGCGGCGCGCCTGCGCCAGGGCCTCGCCGGTCCCGGCCCGGACCACGCTCCCGAGGACGGCCGCCGTCAGCGCCGGGTGGCGCAGCGGGCCGGTGGACAGCCGCGGCGCCGCCACCCTCGCGGGAACCGGGGCCGGCGGGTGGAACGCGGCCAGTACCGCGGTCAGCCCGGGCCTCGGCAGCGGCACCGGGCCCAGGTCGGGATCGTCGAGCTGGTCGACGTAGCGCAGTACGGCGGCCTGCGCGCACAGCCGCACCTCGCGCGGGTCCCGGCGGCCCCCGGGGCGGTAGCCCCGGCGGCCCAGTTCGCGCGCCCAGAACCGGGCGTCGTCGTGCTCGCCGCGCCGGGAGTGGTCCAGGAAGAGGCAGTACGCGGCCGCGGAGGTACGCGCGCTCCCGGACCCGGCGGCGAACTGCCACCAGAACCCGGCCCCTTCGCGCAGCCCGGCGAGGTACAGCAGGCAGCCGAAGACGACGGCGCCGGGCAGGTCGGCGTGGCCGCCGGTGACGAAGGAGGCGAGCTGCGCCTCGGCCTTCGGCGCGCAGACGGCCGCCAGGCAGACGGCCCTGAGGTCGCGGCGGGCCCGTTCCGCGTCGAGCGGGCGGTCCCGCGCGGGGTCGCTCCACCCGTGGGCCGGCCGGCGCCGCACGCGGTGCCCGGGGACGGGCGCGTGCGGGGTGGCGCGCAGCAGGCGGGCCTCGGCGGCGCCGAGGTCGTAGTGCGGGTAGCGCTCGCGCACTCCCGCCCGGGCGAGGAACTCGGCCAGGGAGCGCGGGGCCGCGTGGTCCTCGCGGAACCCGTGCGCCTCGTGGGGCCTCATGACTCGGCGGACGTGTCGAGCAGGCGGGCGAGCCGCCGGTGGGCCTGGCCGAGGTGCGAGCTGACGGTCGCCTCGTCGACGCCCATCACCGCGGCGGCCTCGCCGGGGGTGCACTGGAGGCCGTACCGCAGGAGGACGGCGTCGCGCTGCCGCTCGACGAGCCGGGAGACGGCGGAGTAGAAGCGGATGGTGTCGGTCAGCACCTCGTACCGGTCCGCGCGGGCCTCCTTGAGGGCCGCTTCGAAGGCGCTGGTGTCCATCGGCTCCGGCCGCCGCCGCCAGGGGGCGCGGCGGTGCAGGTGGTCGACGATGCAGCCCTTGAGAACGGTCCAGGCGTACGCGTCGAGCCGGTCCATGTGCAGCATCCGGAGCCACTCGGCCATGATCGAGTCGAAGGCGGCGTCCACCGCCTCCTCCGCACCCGCGTCCGAGCCCAGGTGCAGGTACGCGAAGCGCATGTACGCGGGCCGCCGGTTGGTGTGGAAGGCCCAGTACGACAGGCGTGCCGTCGGATCCCACTGGCTCATGGGAGTCGGCCGCCGGTGCCGGCTCGGCAGTCCCACGCTCCCACCGGACTCCTCCGGCCCGCCATCGCTCACCGCTCCACCTCATCCCCTGTGCGGTCCAGGAAACAGCGCGGGCGCACGCGGAGGGCGCAGAAGAGAAACATGGAAATATTACGTTCGGTGATGACCGAGTCGTGATCGATGTCGACCGAGCAAGGTTCTGGCCAGCGCATATGCATATGCCGTCCGCGGGTGACGGGCGAGGGGCGGGCGCAGGGCGGCGCACCGCGTGTGACCATCGCAAGATTCACTCGTTTGTCGGAGGGTGAGCACATCGCAGCGATTCGGCTCCACCGCCGTCGAGCAGGCCGAGGCGGTCCTCGTCGAGCAGTACCCCCAACTGGTACGGCTCGCCTACCTCACCCTCCCCGAGTGCCTCCCGCGCCACACCCGCGTGCTGCTGGCGCACAAGGCGGTGCAGCACGCGCTGCCCCGGGGACCGGGGGGCCCGTCCACGGGGCCGGGCGCCGCGGGCGGGCCGGGCGGGCCGGGCGGGCCGGCAGACCCCGGCGGCGGCCCCGGCGGTCCCGCCCGCCCCGGCGGTCCCGGCCCCCTGGGGTCCCTTGGGTCCCTGGGGGGTCCCGACAGTCCCGGCGGGCCGCTCTCCGAGATACGGGTACGGGTGCTGCGCGCCGCCCTCGCCCCGGCCGGCCGGGTCCGCTCCGCCCTGGCCAGGGCCGGCTGGCCGCCCGTTCCCCCGTTCGTGTGGGGGCTGCGGCTCTGGCCCCCGGCCGGCGGGATCGACGAGGCGGCCGGAGTACTGGCGGGCGCGCCGGGACCGGTCCGTGCCGCCTTCGTCCTCCACCGCATGGACGGGCTCCCCGAGGAGGCCGCGCTCCGGCTCCTGGGGGCCGCGGGCGCGGACGACCCGGCCGACGCGGTGCGCGAGGCCCTCGCGCTGCCCGTCGCTGCCCCGCTCCTGGCGACCCTGCGCACCCCGGAGTTCGACGCCAGCGTCGTCAGCGCCCGCCCCACCGACCTGCTCCGGCGCCGCCGCCGGGTACGGGCCGGGTGGGCCGCCGCGGCCGTGGTCGCGCTGGTCACCGGGGTGCTGGTGGCCGACGCGTCGCCACCGCGCCCCGAGGCCACGCCCGCCGCCGGGCCGGTGGCCGCCCGGGCGCTCGACCCCGACCGGCTGCTCCGGGTCCCGGTCGAGGTCTGGGCCGACACCGCCCGGGTGGACTTCACCGCCTGGCCGGCCCGCGGCGGGCGCACCGCCGACCGGGCGCTGCTGGCGCGGGCGCTGGGCACCTGGGCCGCCCGGCCGGGCGGGGTCCCGGTCACCGCCGCCCCCGGGACCGCGACCGACCCGCCCACCCGGCCCCCGCAACTGCTGTACGCGGGTGACAGCGAGGGCCGGGCGGTGGTGCTGCTGCTCGACGGGGACCGCGTGGTCCGCTACGCCGAAGCGGCCGCCGGGACCCGCGGGCGGGAGCTGGCCTTCGCCCGTACCGACGAGGCCGGGGTCACCACCGCGGCCGCGCTGGCCCTGGTGCGCACCTCCGCCGACGGCCCGGCCCGCTACCTGCTCGCCCCGTGGATCGAGCGGGCCGCCACCCGCGACCTGCTCCGCACCGGGGACGGGGGCACGCCGCTGGCCGTCGGCTCCGACGGGGTCACGGCTCCGGCGGCGGTGCCCCGTACGGCCGGGGGCTGCGGATCCTGGCCCGTACTCGAACTCACCTCCTCCGCACGCATCGTCGAGAAGCACTCCTTCGTCCTCGCCGACCTGGGCGCGCTCTCCCCGGTGCACCTCACCTACACACCGCTGCCCGACGGCCCCGGCGCCGTAGCGGCCCGGCAGCCGCGCGAGGCCACCGGTCCGGCCGCACGGGCCGCGTGGGCGCCGAGCGCGTGCCGGCTGCGGGAACTGGGCGGCGGCTCCGTCCGCGCCGTCAACGTCTGGGACTTCGCCGGCTCCGAGCTCCCCGACGGCGGCGGCCGCGCGGTGTGGTCCTGCACCCGCGCCTCCGGCTGGGCCGGCCCCGGCGACGTGCTCGTCCAGCTCCGCCCGACGGCAGGGCCGCCGCAGGACGTGGTGCGGGCCCGGTCCACGGCGGCCTGCGGGCGCTTCGGACAGCACCTGCTCGCCGGCACCCGGTGGCGCTCGCCCGCCGGCCGCTGGTACGTGGTGGCCGCGGGGAGCCGCGAGGTCGCCGGCATCACCGCGGCCGGCGCGGTCCGGGCGGAGGCCGGCGGCCGGACCCTGGCCGTGCCCGCCGGCCCGGAGGGAGCCGCGTTCTCCCTCACGGGCCGCCTCACGAGCGGAGCCCGGATCACCGCGCTCGACGGCGCGTCCGGGGGCCGTGAGTAGGTTCCCCGGCGGCCGCGACCGGGCTCCGTGGCCGCCGCGAGCGGGCTCCGCCGCGGTCGGGGGCGTCGCCGTCCGGCTGTAGCATGGGCGCGATTGCGAGGGCCGTGACGGAGAGGTCACTGCCCTCGCTTTTGCGTTGTGCCCACCCCGAACAAATGCGGCGCGTGGCCTTCCGGCCGTTCGATACGATGAACAGCGTTCACCGTCCGTGACGTCACGGCGTACCGCACCGAGGAAATGGAGCATCCGAGGATGGCTCGACACCTGATCACCAGCGCGCTTCCCTACATCAACGGGATCAAGCACCTGGGCAACATGGTCGGGTCGATGCTTCCGGCGGACGTGTACTCCCGGTACCTCCGCCAGCGCGGCCACGACGTCCTGTACATCTGCGCCACCGACGAGCACGGCACGCCCGCCGAGCTCGCCGCGAAGGAAGCCGGCGTCTCCGTCGCCGAGTTCTGTGCGCAGGCCCACGACGCCCAGAAGGCGGTCTACGACGGCTTCGAGCTGTCCTTCGACTACTTCGGCCGCAGCTCCTCGCAGCAGAACGCCGAGATCACGCAGCACTTCGCGCGTCAGCTCCAGGCGAACGGATTCATCGAGGAGCGCGCGATCCGGCAGGTGTACTCGCCCGCCGACGGCCGTTTCCTGCCGGACCGCTACGTCGAGGGCACCTGCCCGCACTGCGGCTACGACAAGGCCCGCGGCGACCAGTGCGAGAACTGCACCCGCGTCCTGGACCCCACGGACCTGATCGAGCCCCGCTCGGCGATCTCCGGCTCCACCGAGCTGGAAGTCCGCGAGACCACGCACCTCTTCCTCCTCCAGTCCAAGCTCCAGGTCGAGGTCGAGGCATGGGTGGCGGAGCACGAGGAGGAGTGGCCGCAGCTGGCGTCCTCCATCGCCCGCAAGTGGCTGACCGAGGGCCTGCACGACCGCGCCATCACCCGCGACCTCGACTGGGGCGTCCCGGTCCCGGCCGACACGTGGCCCGAACTGGCCGCCGACGGCAAGGTCTTCTACGTCTGGTTCGACGCCCCGATCGAGTACATCGCCTCCACCAAGGAGTGGGCGGACGCCGACCCGGCGAACCGTGACTGGAAGTCCTGGTGGTACGAGGCCGAGGACGTCCGCTACACCCAGTTCATGGCCAAGGACAACGTCCCCTTCCACACCGTGATGTTCCCGGCCACCGAGCTGGGCACCCGCGAGCCGTGGAAGAAGGTCGACTACGTCAAGGCATTCAACTGGCTGACGTTCTACGGCGGAAAGTTCTCCACCTCGCAGAAGCGCGGCGTCTTCACCGACCACGCGCTGGAGATCCTCCCGGCCGACTACTGGCGCTACTTCCTCATCGCCAACGCGCCCGAGTCCGACGACTCGTCCTTCACGTGGGAGCACTTCACCGCCACGGTCAACAAGGACCTCGCCGACACCCTCGGCAACTTCGTCAACCGCGTCCTGTCCTTCTCCCGCAAGCGCTTCGGCGACGACGTCCCCGCGGGCAACGCGGCCGGTGAGGCCGAGACGAAGCTGGGCGGCCAGATCGCCGAGCTGCTGGCCGAGTACGAGGGCCACATGGAGACGCTCCAGTACCGCAAGGCCGCGGCCGCGCTGCGCGCCCTGTGGTCGGCCGGAAACTCCTACCTGGAGGAGAAGGCCCCCTGGCTGGAGATCAAGACCGACCCGGAGGGCGCGGCGCTGACCCTGCGCACCGCGATGAACCTCATCCACCTCTACGCGGTGGTCTCCGAGCCGTTCATCCCGGCCTCGTCGCGCGCCATGCGCTCCGCGTTCGCGCTCGCCGACGACACCGCGGCCTGGGTGACCCCGGAGCAGGCCCGGTCCCTGGACGCGGTCCCCGCCGGGACGCCGTTCACCGTACCGCCGGTGCTCTTCGCGAAGATCACCGAAGAGGACCTGGAGTCGTACCGGGAGCGCTTCGGCGGCTCCCCGGACGCCTGAGGCCCCACCCGGCGAGCCCGTGAGGGGCGCCGCCCCGGGAGTTCCCGGGGCTGCGCCCCTCCGGCGTACCCGGGCCCGGTGACGGATGTCCGGCAGGTCGATCCGCTCGATCGTGGGGACGCCGGCCTCGCGCGGCGGGGAGACGACCAGGTCGTGCGCCTCCTGGACCCGTTCGGCGGGGTAGCCGGGGGAGGCGACGGACGGGATCGCCGCCGGCCGCTCCAGATCGGCCCGCAGCCCGGCCATCAGGGCGTCGGCCCGGCCCGCCAGGCTGTCGCGGCTGTCCGGTTCCATCCGCCGTTCCTGTGGTCCGTGGTCGACGGGTCTGTGTCCGGTGTTCCCTCCGATCATGGGGTGGGGAGGGGGAGCGCGGCGTGACGGGCTGCGCCGGGTGAGTGAACCGGTACGAAACGGGCATACGCCGGAGGGCGGGCCGGGGGCGGCGCGGAGGGTGGCGGTACCGGCCACCCGGCTTTCAGGCGGGCGCCGCCCGGCGCTCTTCGCAGGTGACCGGGGTCCGACCCTAGGATTGAGGGCATGAACCAGACAGGCCCCAAGGCAGAGCTCGGAGACTTCCTGCGGTCCCGCCGTGGGCGGATCCGCCCCGAGGACGCGGGCCTGCGCTCTTTCGGGGGCCGGCGGCGGGTGCCGGGACTGCGCCGGGAGGAGCTGGCCCAGCTCGCCGGCGTGAGCGTGGACTACTACACCCGTTTCGAGCAGGGGCGCGCCGAGAACATCTCGGACACGGTGCTCGGCGCCGTCGCCTCCGCGCTCCGCCTGGACGCGGCGGAGACGGCGCACCTGACCCGCCTGGTCCGGACCGCGGGGCGCCGCGGCGGCCGGGAGGGCGCTGCCGCGGAGAACGGGCCGGAGGAGCCGCAGGAGGTGCGGGCCGGGCTGCGCAGGCTGCTGGAGGCGATGCCCGAGACCCCCGCCTTCGTCGTCGGCCGCCGCACCGACATCCTCGCCTGGAACCCGCTGTTCGCCACGCTCGTCAAGGACTTCGGCGCGCTGCCGCCCGACCGCCGGAACAAAGCCTGGCTGGTCTTCCTGGACCCCGAGGTGCGCGGCCGGTTCGTGAACTGGGAGCGCAAGGCGCGCGACCTCGTCGCCTACCTCCGGTTCGACCTCGGACGACACCCGCACGACCCGCGGTTCGCGGCGCTCATCGCGGAACTGGGCGAGCGCAGCCCGGAGTTCACCCGGCTCTGGGAGGAGCAGGAGGTCCGGGAGGCGACGCACGGCGGCTACCACCTGCGCCACCCGCTGGTCGGCGAGTTCACCCTCGCCTACGAGAGCCTGAACCTTCCGGACGACCCCGACCAGAGCCTGATCACCTACACGGCGGAGGCCGGTTCGCCCTCCGAAGCGGCCCTGCGCATCCTCGCGCGCGCGGCGGCCGCCGCGACGGACACGGCCTCCGGGCCCGCGGCGTCCGCCGTGTCGGGTGGGCCGGCCGGGTCCGGCGGGCAGCACCCGTCCGCGCGCAGCGACAGCCGTACGTAGGCGCGCTCCCGCCCCGCGCGGAGCCGGGCGGGGCCGCGGTCACATGGTGAGGCGGCCGATGTCCTGGGGGTCCAGGCCGGTCAGCTGGACGATCCGCGGCGCGGGGACGCCGGCGGTCAGGGCGCGGTGTACGAGGCCCTCCCAGTCCTGGGTCGTGTCGCGGAACTGGAGGAGCTCCGTCTCCACGTCCGTCACGGACTGGGGCGCGCATTCCTGCTGCACCCGAAGCGCCTCCTCCTCGCTCAGGGGCAGCGGCAGGCGCTCGGCGTCGCTCGGGACGAACGCCTCCGCTCCGGCGGGGAGGATCCTGACCTGTTCGGAGGATGCCGAGACGCCGTGCGCCTGGAGCCAGCCGTGGACCGCCGGCGAGGTGGCGCATTCCAGTGTGCCGACGGAGGCGAAGGCGGCCCCCAGTCGTGGATGCCGGTCAGGAAGGAGGAACAGGTATGCGTCATCGGCCATCGCGAAAGCCTTCCCTATCAGCCGTCAGAGGGGCTGATGCTAGCGCCCGGCGGTGGGGTCGAACGCCACCGCTCCGCCCGGGTGTCGTGCCCGGTGCGCAGTCCGTCTACCCCCGGACGAGTCGGCTTACCTCATCGATGGGGTGGCGAAAAACTGTGTCTGTCGGGGTAGATAATAAGTGGTAATGTAATTAGTTTTTCTTACGCAGTGCAGGGAGGACGCAGCCCGCGCCATCAGGATCGCCCCGGGCGCCGGTGGTGGACGGATCAGGTCAGGCGCAGGGTGGTGCCGATGGTCTTCCCGCCGGGGTGGCCGCTGATGTCGACGCGTTCGGTGAGCCGCTGGATGAGCGGCCATCCGTAGCCGCCCGGGTGGTCCACGCTGCCGGTACGGGGGACGGGCGCTCGGGGGCTGGCGTCGCTGACGGACAGGATGAGGGCGTCGTCCGCGATCTCGGTGTGGAAGGCGGTGATGCCGCCGCCGTGGCGGATCGCGTTGGTGACGAGCTCCGACGTGACCAGCAGGGCGTCCGCGGCGGTGACGCTGTCGAGGCTGATGCCCGCTCGGCGCAGCAGTTCGCACACTCTGGCGCGCGCCGCGGCGGCGCTCGCAGGCGTGGCGTCGTCAGCGCGGGCGCTGTCCCCGCGGCGGGTGGATCCGCGGGTGTCGTCGGCTGCTGTGGGCGGGTTCATACGGTCATCGCCTGCCCAGGGTCCCGCGGGTCCATGCCACCGCAAGCACGTCCGGTGGGACAGCCGGTCACCATGCCGGAGCCGGTCAGCATGTCGTCGCGTCCTCCAGGCTGTCCGCCATGTGGAACGCGGTTCCGGTTCCGGTGACGTCGAACAGCCGACGGACGGCCACCTGGAGCGGGCCGGCCAGGACCAGTGCGGTCCCCGCGGCGCGATGGGCCTTGTGGGCATCGAGCAGGGCGTGAAGGACGGAGGAGTCCGCGAAGCGCGTGCGGGACAGGTCGACCACCGTACGCGCGGCCCCGGCCGCCGCCGCTTCGGCGAGGAGCCCCGCGATGAGGGGAGCGCTGTCCTGGTCGAGTTCGCCCCGCAGGCGGACGACGGTCATGCCTTCGTGGGTGGTCGAGGTGACCACCGGTTCGTCTCCGATCACCTCGACATCTTCCTACATCGCGGAACGGGGACCACCCGGAGGGGTGTTTCCCGGCGGGGAACCACGGTTCCCGGGAGCCGGGCGCGCCGACGGACCGCCCGCGTCAACGCGGCGGCAGCCGCAGCCGGGTGACGTTGCCCACAGGGTGACGCGCCACGCGGTCCGTCGCCGGTCCGCGGCCGGTCCGTCGCCGGTACGGGCGCCGGTCCCGCCCGTCTCCGGCGCCCGTACCGCAGCCGCGCCCGCGTCGCCGTCGGGTGGACGCGAGGCGGTCCGCCGGGCCCGGTCCGGCGGCCGGAGAGGCCGACTCGCCGACGCCGGCCGGGGCTTGGCCGAACGCCCGCTCGTGCCGCCGGAGGGGAGGGGCTGCGCGGCCGGTGTTGCGTGCGGTGGGGACGGCGCCGAACGGGGGCCTGGTTGCCAGGGGAAAGGCGGATGGGGGATGGTTGCCGTAGGGCAAGGGTTTTTCCTTCGAGGCGATGAGGTGAGGGGTTCGCACAGCGGGCCTTCGACGTTTGGTGAATTCCACCCGGGCCATGTCCACTCCCACCGCGGTGGGCACCCCGTGGAGCGAGGCCCCGTACCCCGTGCTCGTGGCGGACGCCCGGGCCGTCCTGGTGTGCGCCAACGAGGCGGCGGGCCTGCTCTTCCCGGGCCTGCGCCCGGGCTCGGAACTCGCTGACGCGGTACCCGCCTGGCTGTCCTCGGCGCACGCGCACTGGCTCCGCGTCCTCCCCGGACAGCGGCCGGGAGCCGTACGGGACCGGATGGTGCAGGGACTGGTAGGCGACCGTACGTACGAGGCGCATCCGACGGCCCGCGACGACGGAACGGTGGTGTGGTGGCTGGTCGACGACACCGACCACCGGCTGGCCCGCGAAGCCCTGCGGATGGAGCGGGAACGCACCGCCTTCCTGACCCGGGCGTCCAACCTGCTGCTCTCCTCCCTGAACCTGGACCGGTGCATGGACGTCACGGCACAGATGGCGGCTGAGCACCTCGCCGACGCGGCGCTGGTGATCGCCCCCTCGCGCGGCCACGAGCTGCCGGTGGTGACCTGCCTGCGCGGCGGAACGCCGTCGCTGTCCCGCGTGGCCGTCGACCCCGAGGAGGTACCGGGGCTGGGGGAAGCGCTCCAGGGCTTCCCGCCCGTTCCCTCCCGCTGGATCGACCCCGCCGCCGCCCCGGCCTGGCTGATCCCGGAGGGCTTCGGCCCGGTGACGTCGATCGTCATCACCCCCCTGCCCGGTCACGGCGTACCCGCGGGCGCCCTGGTCCTCCTGCGCGGCGGCGACGGGGCCGCGTTCACCGAGGGCGAGGAGGTCTTCGCCCGGCTGTTCGCCGCCCGCGCCGGGGCCGCGATGTCGGCGGCCCGCCTCTACGCCGAGCAGGCGTCCATCACCGACACCCTCATGCGCGAGCTGCTGCCCCCGGCGCTGCACCAGGTCTCCGGCGTGGAGTACGCGGGCGGCTACCGGCCCTCGCAGGACCACGAACGGGTCGGCGGGGACTTCTACGACGTCCACCCCGCCTCCGCGGAGGGCGAAGCCTCGCTCGTCGTGCTCGGGGACGTCTGCGGCAAGGGCCTGGAAGCCGCCGTGATGACGGGGAAGATCCGCAACACGCTGCACGCCCTGCTGCCGTTGGCCGACGACCACCAGCGGATGCTGAGTCTGCTCAACACCTCGCTCCTGAACTCCCGGAACGCCCGCTTCGCGACCATGGTGCTCGCCTCCGCGGCGCGCGACGGGAACGCCGTGAAGCTGAGGCTGACCAGCGCCGGCCACCCCGCCCCGCTCGTCCTCCGCTCGGACGGCCGTGTCGAGGAGGCCCGGACGCAGGGCACCCTGGTCGGCGCGCTCCCCGACATCACCACCGAGACGGCGCTGGTGACGCTCGCTCCCGGCGACGCCTGCGTCCTCTACACGGACGGGATCAGCGAGGCGCGCGGCGGCCCGATGGGCGGAGCGATGTTCGGCGAGGAACGCCTGCGCCGCGCCCTGTCGGAGTGCGCGGGCATGCCCGCCGAAGCGGTGGTGGAGCGGGTGCAGATGCTGGCCTCCCACTGGGTGGGCGCCGGCCGCCACGACGACATGGCCGTCGTCGTGATCTCCGCCCCGCGCACCCACCACCTCAGTGCCGTGGACGGCCACACCCGGGGCCGGTTCACCGCGTGAGGGTACGGAACACCCCTGCCGCCAGTACCCCCGGCCCGTCCCCTGGTCCGTTCCGCCTGACGTCGGCCCCGGCGCCGGTCCCGCCCTGGCTGGGAGGCGCCCTCTCATGCCCGGCTCCGGGGATAAGAAACAAATAAGATCGAATGCATGGGTGGGGTGCGGCCGGGCACACGGTGCCTCGGAGGTTGATAACTATGGTTCCCCTGCTTCTCGTTCTTCTGCTGGTACTGATCCTCTTCGGCGCGGGCTTCGCGGTGAAGATTCTCTGGTGGGTCGCCATCGCGGTCCTGATCCTGTGGCTCATCGGCTTCGTCGCCCGCCCCAAGAGCGGTGGCGGCGGCCGCTGGTACCGCTGGTAGCCGTATGACGACACCGCGGTTCTGACACCGTGTGGCGGTGGGCCTGTCTTCCCCTCCGAAAGGGGGAGACAGGCCCAC
>NZ_JBEOXU010000104.1:0-22487 GCF_040296725.1 Streptomyces sp. NPDC002044 | reverse complement strand
GGCACGGCACCGGTGTCTTCGTCCACGTCTCGACGGCCGAGGTGTACGGCCCGGTGCCGGACGGGAGCGTGCCGGAGACCGCCCCCCTGCGGCCCGGTCCCCGCGCCGCCGCCGCGCGCTGGCCGGCGCGGCCGTGGTGGCCGCGCTGGCCGGCGGGGGCGGGTACCTCTACGCCTCCCGCCCCGCGCCGCCCGCGCCCGTGGCGGCGCCGGAGCCGCCCGCGCCGTCCCAGGTGGTCTCGTTCGCGTACGGGCACCCGGTGGAGCCCTCGGAGCCGGGCGGCGCCTTCGCCTTCACCGTCCGTGTCGCCGCCTCGTCCGGGCCGCCGGTGACGGTCGAGCGGATCGGCCAGCCGTCGCGTGCGCTGACCGTCGCTTCCCGGCCACGGCCGCCGCTCGTCGTCACCGCCGGCGAGGCCCGCGACCTGGTGGTGGAGATTCAGGCCATCGATTGCGTGCATGTAGCACGGAATTCGGGGCTTCCCTTTCTTGAGGTAACTCTGAGCAATCGACGCCAGAAAGAAGAGCACGGTTACATCCTGGGTGACCGTTATGCGCGCGATCTCTCCGACGCTCTGACCAGGGCTTGTCCCGAAGATCGAGACGCGGAGCCCCCCGGTGCGTCATGAGCGAAACGCCCAACACTCCTGCGCCGTCAGGACTCAAACCACCTGACAGTCCTGCCGCGTCTCAGTATGCGGACAAGACGAACCGACCGGAATTCCCCCGTTCCACCCCCAGAGATCCGCTATGTATTACGCCGTGGCATAACAAGAGAGTCACATCATTGGCCTGAGCCCTCCATATCGGCCTATCAGCCGCCTAGAGTCACGGCCAGTCACCGCGACCACCGGATTTCCTTCGCTCCGGTTTCCCGCGATACGACTCGGCGCGTCCCACGGGGGACGCTGTGCCTGGAAAGGACTGATCGTGCGTCATCGTTCGCTCATTGCCGTGACGGCCGCGCTTGCCGCGGGTGCCCTCACTCTCACCGCCTGTGGTTCGCGCGACGACAAGGGTGGTAACGACGCCGGCGGCGGCGACACCACGGTCGTCATCGGCGTCGACGCCCCGCTCACCGGCGACCTGTCGGCCCTCGGCCTCGGCATCCGCAACTCCGTCGACCTGGCCGTCCGCCAGGCCAACGAGAAGAAGTACGTCAAGGGCGTCACCTTCAAGATCGAGGCCCTCGACGACCAGGCCCAGGCCTCGTCCGGCCAGCAGAACGCCACGAAGCTCACGGCCAACAAGGACGTCCTCGGCGTCGTCGGCCCGCTGAACTCCTCGGTCTCCGAGTCGATGCAGAAGGTCTTCGACGACGCCAAGCTCGTCCAGATCTCCCCGGCCAACACCAGCCCGTCCCTGTCCCAGGGTCCGAAGTGGGCGACCGGCGAGAAGGTCCGCACCTACAAGAGCTACTTCCGCACCGCCACCACGGACGCCATCCAGGGCCCGTTCGCGGCGCAGTACCTCTTCAACAAGGCGGGCAAGAAGAAGGTCTTCATCATCGATGACAAGAAGACCTACGGCGCCGGCCTCGCCGGAACCTTCAAGGGCGAGTTCACCAAGCTCGGCGGCGCCGTCGCAGGCGAGGGCCACATCGACCCGGAGAGCAAGGACTTCTCCGCGATCGTGACCCAGGTCAAGAGCTCGGGCGCCGACGTCGTCTACTACGGCGGCGAGTACCCGGCGGCCGGCCCGCTCAGCAAGCAGATCAAGGCGTCGGGCACCAACATCCCGCTCGTCGGCGGCGACGGCATCTACGACAAGAAGTTCGTCGAGCTCGCGGGTGAAGGCGCCGTCGGCGACCTCTCCACCTCCGTCGGCGCGCCCGTCGAGAGCCTGCCCTCCGCCAAGGAGTTCGTCGCCAACTACGAGAAGGCCGGCTTCAAGGAGCCGTTCGCTGCCTACGGCGGCTACTCGTACGACTCCGCCTGGGCCATCATCGAGGGCATCAAGGCCGTCGTCGACGGCAACGGCGGCAAGCTGCCCACCGACGCCCGCGCCAAGGTCCTCGGCGCCGTCCAGAGCGTCTCCTTCGAGGGTGTGACCGGCAAGGTCTCCTTCGACGAGTTCGGTGACGCCACCAACAAGCAGCTCACCGTCTACAAGGTCGAGGGCGGCGACTGGAAGTCCGTCGAGTCCGGCACCTTCGGCGGCTGACCTCCACCAGCTAGCGGACCACGTCCCCTGGCACCCACCACACCTGCCGCGCGGGGCGCGCACACCACAGCGCCCCGCGCGGTGTCACATCCGTCGAAAGACTCGGAGGACCTGCGGTGCACGAACTGCCGCAACAGCTGGTCAACGGCCTGCTACTGGGATCCATGTACGGGCTCGTCGCCATCGGCTACACGATGGTCTATGGCATTGTCCAGCTCATCAACTTCGCCCACGGCGAGATCTTCATGACCGGCGGCTTCGGAGCCCTCACGGTCTGGATGATGCTCCCCTCGGGCTCGACCATGTGGGTCGCGCTGCCCCTGATGCTCATAGGCGCGGTCTTCGTGGCCACCACCATCGCAGTCGCCGCGGAACGCTTCGCCTACCGCCCACTGCGCAACGCTCCGCGCCTCGCACCACTCATCACCGCCATCGGGCTCTCCATCGCCCTCCAGCAGGCGGTATGGGCCTGGTACCCGGGCGCGACGAGCTCGCTCGTCTTCCCCGAGATCCCCGGCGGCCCCTTCCACCTCGGAAGCATCACCATCCAGACCGGTGACATCTTCCTCCTCATCGCCGCCCCCATCTCCATGGCCTTCCTCGGCTTCTTCGTCAAGAAGACCCGCACCGGCCGCGGCATGCAGGCCACCGCGCAGGACCCCGACACCGCGAAGCTGATGGGCGTCAACACCGACCGCATCATCACCACCGCCTTCGCCCTCGGCGCCGTCTTCGCCGCCGTCGGAGCCGTCGCCTACGGCCTCAAGTACGGCGAGGTCAACTTCAAGATGGGCTTCCTCCTCGGCCTCAAGGCGTTCACCGCCGCCGTCCTCGGAGGAATCGGCAACATCTACGGCGCCATGGTCGGCGGCCTCGTCCTCGGCCTCGCCGAGACCCTGACCACCGTCTACGTCGCCGAAATCCCCGGCCTCGAACAGCTCGGTGGACAGTCCTGGGGCAACACCTGGGCGTTCGTACTTCTCATCCTCGTGCTCCTCTTCCGGCCGCAGGGCCTGCTGGGCCAGCGCGTGGCGGACAGGGTGTGAGATCCATGACGACGACCATCACCGCGGACACCGCGAAGACCACACCCGCACCGGACAAGGGCTTCATCCCCCTCCCCGAGAAGACAGCCCGCGCCCTGGCCACCGTCGGCGGCGCACTCACCGTCCTCTCCTCCTTCCTCGCCTGGACCTGGACCTCCGCCTTCCCCGGCGACCTCACCGTCTACGGCTACCCCGGCGGACTCCAGTGGCTCGCCCTCATCGGCGGCGCCCTCACCACCGCCTTCGGCCTCGCCTCCTACGGCGTCAAGGGCTTCCGCTGGCTCGCACCCTCCGGAGCCGACGCAGCGATCAAGCTCTCCGCCCTCGCCGCGTTCGCCGTCGTCTGGTACACCGTCATCGCCATCGTGGTGAGCCTCGGTGCGATCGTCGACCTCGAACCCGGCGCCGGCATCGCCGCCGTCGTCAGCCTCCTCGCCGTCATCGGAGCCTTCGCCCTGCCCTTCGAGCGCCCCTCGCTCGAAGGACCGGACCCCGACGACACCGGCTGGGACAAGTTCAAGCACGAAGCCGGCAACAAGTGGACGACCGTCAAGGCCTCCCTCGCCTCCGGTCCCGCCACCCCCGCCCGCGCCCTGCCCTCCTGGGCCGAGATCCTCCTGATCGCCGCCGTCCTCGGACTCGGCCTCACCGTCTTCACCTACGGCATCACCACCCCGTACCAGGAACTCTTCATCGGCTTCCTGCTCGTCACGGGCTTCGGTGCCGCCGCGCTCAACAAGGCCGGCCTCATGGCCCGCGTCACCACCCTCACCGCCCGCCACCGCAACGTCGCCCTCGTCGGCGCCTTCGCCGCCGCGGCCGCCTTCCCCCTCACCCAGACCGACGACCAGTACGCGAACCTCGGGGTCAACATCCTGATCTTCGCCACCGTCGCCCTCGGCCTGAACATCGTCGTCGGCCTCACCGGCCTCCTCGACCTCGGATACGTCGCCTTCCTCGGAGTCGGCGCCTACACCGCGGCCCTGGTCTCCGGCTCCCCGAACTCCCCGTTCGGCGTGCAGCTCCCCTTCTGGGCCGCACTCCTCGCCGGCGCCGCCGCCTCAATGATCTTCGGCGTCCTCATCGGCGCCCCGACCCTGCGCCTGCGCGGCGACTACCTCGCCATCGTGACGCTCGGCTTCGGAGAGATCTTCCGCATCTCCATGAACAACCTCGACGGCGTCTCCGGCCCCGACGTCACCAACGGGCCCAACGGCGTCGCCAACATCCCCAACATCAACCTCTTCGGGTTCGACTTCGGGGCGGCACACACAATCGCCGGCTTCACCATCGGCCGCTTCGCGAACTACTTCCTGCTGATGCTGCTGATCACGCTCATCGTGGTCCTCGTGTTCCGCCGCAGCGCGGAATCCCGCATCGGCCGCGCCTGGGTCGCCATCCGCGAAGACGAGACCGCCGCCGAAGCCATGGGCATCAACGGCTTCCGCGTCAAGCTCATCGCCTTCGCCCTCGGCGCCACCCTCGCCGGCCTCGCCGGCGTCGTCCAGGCACACGTCCAGTACACGGTCACCCCCGACCAGTACCAGTTCGCCAACGCCGTACCGCCGAACTCCGCCTTCCTCCTCGCCGCGGTCGTCCTCGGCGGCATGGGCACCATCGCCGGACCGCTCGTCGGCGGATCACTCCTCTTCCTGATCCCCAACAAGCTCCAGTTCCTCGGCGAATACCAGCTCCTCGTCTTCGGATTCGCACTCATCGTCCTCATGCGACTGCGCCCCGAAGGCCTCATCCCCAACCGGCGCAACCAGCTCGAACTCCACCCCGACGCTGCAGCTCCGACGGTCCTCGGCAAGGCAGGGGTCTGACCCATGACGACCACCACCACCGCCCCCAGCACGGCGGAGACCGTCCTCGACGCACGCGGCGTCACGATGCGCTTCGGCGGCCTCACCGCCGTCCGCAACGTCGACCTGACCGTCCGCAGCGGCGAGATCGTCGGACTCATCGGCCCCAACGGCGCCGGCAAGACCACCTTCTTCAACTGCCTCACCGGCCTCTACATCCCCACCGAGGGCGAAGTCCGGTACAAGGGCACGATCCTGCCGCCCAAGTCCTACAAGGTCACCGCCGCCGGCGTCGCCCGCACCTTCCAGAACATCCGTCTCTTCAACAACATGACGGTCCTGGAAAACGTACTCGTCGGCCGCCACACCCGCACCAAGGAGGGCCTCTGGTCCGCCCTGCTGCGCCTCCCCGGCTTCCACCGGGAGGAAAAGGCCAGCCGCGAAAAGGCCATGGAACTCCTGGAGTTCATCGGCCTCGACAGCAAGGCCGAACACCTCGCACGCAATCTCCCCTACGGCGACCAGCGCAAGCTGGAGATCGCCCGCGCGCTCGCCAGCGACCCCGGCCTCATCCTCCTGGACGAGCCCACCGCCGGCATGAACCCGCAGGAGACCCGGACCACCGAAGAACTCATCTTCGCCATCCGGGACAAGGGCATCGCCGTCCTCGTCATCGAGCACGACATGCGCTTCATCTTCAACCTCTGCGACCGGGTCGCCTGCCTCGTCCAGGGCGAGAAGCTCATCGAAGGCACCGCGAGCGAGGTCCAGGGCGACGAGCGCGTCGTCGCGGCGTACCTCGGGGAGCCCTTCGAGGGCGCCCCCGGCGCCGAGGAAGCCGCCGAGGTCGAGGCCGCGGAGATCGAGGCCGCCGAGGCCGTGGCCGCGGACGCCGAAGCCGCCGAAGCCGAAGCCGCGGACACGGACGCGGACACGGACACCGGAGCCGAGGCGCACAGCACCACCAGCACGGACGGAGAGGCCAAGTGACCGCACTCCTCGAGGTCGAGGACCTCCGCGTCGCCTACGGCAAGATCGAAGCCGTCAAGGGCATCTCGTTCAGCGTCGACGCCGGCCAGATCGTCACCCTCATCGGCACCAACGGCGCCGGCAAGACGACCACGCTGCGCACCCTGTCGGGCCTGATCAAGCCGCGCGGCGGCCAGATCAAGTTCAACGGGAAGTCGCTGAAGAAGGTGCCCGCGCACGACATCGTCGCGCTCGGACTCGCCCACTCCCCCGAGGGGCGGCACATCTTCCCGCGCATGACGATCGAGGACAACCTCCTCCTGGGCGCCTTCCTCCGCAAGGACAAGGAAGGCATCCAGCAGGACGTGCAGCGCGCCTACGACCTCTTCCCCATCCTGGGAGAGCGTCGCAAGCAGGCGGCCGGCACCCTGTCCGGCGGCGAGCAGCAGATGCTGGCCATGGGCCGTGCGCTCATGTCCCGGCCGAAGCTGCTGATGCTGGACGAGCCGTCGATGGGCCTCTCGCCGATCATGATGCAGAAGATCATGGCGACCATCGCCGAGCTCAAGGCGCAGGGCACCACCATCCTGCTGGTCGAGCAGAACGCCCAGGCGGCGCTCTCGCTGGCCGACCAGGGCCACGTGATGGAGATCGGCAACGTGGTCCTGTCGGGCCCGGGCCGCGAGCTCCTGGTCAACGAGGACGTCCGCAAGGCGTACCTCGGCGAGGACTGAGAAACGCGTGAGGCCCACCTCCCCCCGGGGGAGGCGGGCCTCACGCATGCCCGGGGCACGCCGGGCGCGCGGTGTGCGGCGCCCGGTGCGCGGGCTCAGCCCTTGGCGGCGTTCTTCTTCTCCTCGGCGTCCTCGATGACCGCCTCGGCGACCTGCTGCATGGACATGCGGCGGTCCATGGAGGTCTTCTGGATCCAGCGGAACGCGGCCGGCTCGGTGAGGCCGTACTGGGTCTGCAGGATGCTCTTGGCCCGGTCGACGAGCTTGCGGGTCTCCAGTCGGAGGGAGAGGTCGGCGACCTCCTTCTCCAGTGCCTTCAGCTCCGCGAAGCGGGAGACGGCCATCTCGATGGCCGGCACGACGTCGCTCTTGCTGAACGGCTTCACAAGGTACGCCATGGCCCCGGCGTCGCGGGCGCGCTCGACGAGGTCGCGCTGCGAGAACGCGGTGAGCATGAGCACGGGGGCGATGGACTCCTCCCCGATCTTCTCGGCGGCGGAGATCCCGTCCAGGACGGGCATCTTCACGTCGAGGATGACGAGGTCGGGGCGGTGCTCGCGGGCCAGCTCCACGGCCGTCTGCCCGTCGCCGGCCTCGCCGACGACGGAGTACCCCTCCTCCTCGAGCATCTCCTTGAGGTCGAGACGGATGAGCGCCTCGTCCTCGGCGATGACGACGCGGGTCGTCAGCGGCGGAACGTGCGACTGGTCGGCGTCGGGCGTGGGCGTCGACTCGTGCTCGGCGGTCACGGGGGGCTCCTCTTTGCGGGGCATAACAGCTCCCCCGAGCCTACCCAGCTCCTGTAAGGTGGCGTCACACAGGGTTCACGCAATCCTTCGTTTCGTAGGCCCCAGTACTCCAACGGTTAGAGAGGCCGCTCTCAAACAGCGGACAGTGTGGGTTCGAATCCCACCTGGGGCACCTTTCCTTAGTTTCCAAGGTCACGCGAACGTAGCTGACCTCCCCCTTTCGGGGGAATTTGCCGGAACGCGCAGGCACTGCCGAGCAATCTTGCGCACAGTCGCCCGCATGTACGATCTGGCAACTCGGCGCCACGCGGTGGACCTTCTTGAGACCGGGCGGAGCCTCAATTCCGTCAGCAAGGCGACCGGGATATCCCGGTCCGCGATTCGCGCCTGGTGCGCACGCATCGATCCGCTGCCCCGCCTCAACCAGGCGGCGCCGTGCACGGGACCCGCCGACCCGGCCGCGTACGCCTATCTGCTCGGCCTCTACCTGGGCGACGGCTGCATCAGTCGGCACCCGCGCGGCGGCCACCACCTCCGCATCGCGTGCGCCGACGCCTGGCCCGGGCTGATCGAGGAGTGTCGTACGGCGATCCTCGCGGTCCGACCGACCGACAAGGTGTACGTCCTGCAACGCCAGGGCTGCGTCGCCGTCACGAGTTACGGGCGGCACTGGACGTGCCTCTTTCCGCAGCACGGGCCCGGCAAGAAGCACGAGCGGCTCATCGCCCTCGAAGGCTGGCAGCAGGAGATCGTCGACGCACACCCCTGGGAGTTCCTCCGGGGGCTCATCCACTCCGACGGGTGCCGGACCACGAACTGGACCACCCGCCTCGTCGGGGGTGTGCGGAAGCGGTACGAGTACCCCCGCTACTTCTTCACCAACAAGTCCGGCGACATCACCGGTCTCCTGACCGCGACCCTGGACCGGCTCGGCGTCGAGTGGAAGCGGGCGAACGCCTGCAACGTATCGATCGCGCGGAAGGAATCCGTGGCGCTCATGGACCTGCACATCGGGCCGAAGCACTGACCCGGGGATATTGATGTGCGGGCCATCCATGGTGGCCGTAGAGTCGACGCCCGTGGAACCGCTCTCCGAGAAACAGATCCGTTCGTCCTTCGTGAACTGCACCAAGGGCGAGGCGTCGCGGCTGAGGCTGCCGCTCGACTTCACCGAACTGCCCTGGCAGGACCTGGACTTCCTGGGGTGGGTGGATCCGGGGGCGCCGCTGCGGGCGCATCTCGTGCTGCCCCGGGAGGCGGGGCCGCTGGGGATCTCCCTGCGGGTGCCCTCCGTGGGGCGGACCAGTGCGCTGAAGTCCAGCCTGTGCCAGATCTGCCTGACGGGGCACGCCTCCTCCGGGGTCACTCTGCTCGCCGCCCCGCTGGCGGGGGCCCGGGGCCGTGAGGGGAACACGGTGGGCACGTACTTCTGCGCGGACCTCGCCTGTTCCCTGTACGTGCGCGGGAAGCGGCAGCCGAAGCTGCGTACGGCGCGGTACGAGGAGTCGCTGACGGTGGACGAGCGGGTGGCGCGGATGGCGGGCAACCTGGACGCGTTCGCGGCCAAGGTCGCGGCCGGCTGAGCGGTTACGGAAGGTCGCCGTCGCCGCCCAGGTTGGCGACGGTGCGGCGCAGGACGTCGATGGTGTGCGCGTGGGTTGTGGCGATGAAGGGGACCGCGTGATGAGTGAGAAGGCCCGGAAGCTGTTCGAGGCGCTGGATCTGGACGCGAACGGCGAGCTGACCCGTGTCGAGGTGATCACGGCGCTGCGGTCGAAGGGGCCGACGCTGGCGGCGCGGGGGGATCTGCCGTTCTGGGGCGTGGGGGATGTGGACGCGTCGTCGGCGTTGTTCGACGCGGCGGATCAGAACGGGGACGCGGTGTTGTCGTTCGAGGAGTTCGCGGCGGTGGTCGACCGGCGGTTCGGCTGGTAGGTGGTGCGGCCCGGTGGGTGGCGGGTGCCGCGTCGGGCGGGTGCCCGACGCGGCGTCGGTCGGCGCGCGGGGGGGGTCAGCGGACGGCGTCGCCGATGTGGTGGATGCGGACCAGGTTGGTCGATCCGGTGACGCCGGGGGGCGAGCCGGCGGTGATCACGACGACGTCGCCGGGGACGCAGCGGCCGATGCGCAGGAGTTCTTCCTCGACCTGGGCGACCATCGCGTCGGTGGAGTCGACGTGGGGGCCGAGGAAGGTTTCGACGCCCCAGGTGAGGTTGAGCTGGGAGCGGGTGGCGGGGTCGGGGGTGAAGGCGAGGAGTGGGATCGGTGAGCGGTAGCGGGAGAGGCGCCGGACGGTGTCGCCGCTCTGGGTGAAGGCGACGAGGAACTTCGCGTCGAGGAAGTCGCCCATTTCGGCGGCGGCGCGGGCGACGGCTCCGCCCTGGGTGCGGGGCTTGTTGCGGTCGGTGAGGGGTGGGAGGCCCTTGGCGAGGATGTCCTCTTCGGCGGCTTCGACGATGCGGGACATCGTGCGGACCGTTTCGACGGGGTACTTGCCGACGCTGGTCTCGCCGGAGAGCATGACGGCGTCGGTGCCGTCGATGACGGCGTTGGCGACGTCGGAGGCTTCGGCGCGGGTGGGGCGGGAGTTGTCGATCATCGAGTCGAGCATCTGGGTGGCGACGATGACGGGTTTGGCGTTGCGCTTGGCGAGTTTGACGGCGCGCTTCTGGACGATCGGGACCTGTTCCAGGGGCATTTCGACGCCGAGGTCGCCGCGGGCGACCATGATGCCGTCGAAGGCGGCGACGATGTCGTCGATGTTCTCGACGGCCTGGGGCTTCTCGACCTTGGCGATGACGGGGAGGCGGTGGCCTTCCTCGTCCATGATGCGGTGGACGTCGTCGATGTCGCGGCCGCTGCGGACGAAGGAGAGGGCGATGACGTCGGCGCCGATGCGCAGGGCCCAGCGGAGGTCGTCGATGTCCTTCTCGGAGAGGGCGGGGACGGATACGGCGACGCCGGGGAGGTTGAGTCCCTTGTGGTCGGAGACCATGCCGCCTTCGATGACGGTGGTGTGGACGCGGGGGCCGTCGATGGCGGTGACTTCGAGGGTGACGCGGCCGTCGTCGACGAGGATGCGCTCCCCGGTGGTGACGTCGGCGTTGAGGCCCTTGTAGGTGGTGCCGCAGGTGTGGCGGTCGCCTTCGAGGTCTTCGACGGTGATGGTGAACTCGTCGCCGCGTTCAAGGAGTACGGGGCCTTCGCGGAAGCGGCCGAGGCGGATCTTCGGGCCTTGAAGGTCGGCGAGGACGCCGACGCTGCGGCCGGTCTCGTCGGAGGCCTTGCGTACGCGCTGGTAGCGCTCCTCGTGTTCGGCGTAGGTGCCGTGGCTGAGGTTGAGGCGGGCGATGTCCATTCCGGCTTCGACCAGGGCTTTGATCTGGTCGTATGAGTCGGTGGCGGGGCCCAGGGTACATACGATTTTCGCTCGGCGCATGAGGCGAGCGTATTCCCCTACCAACGGGTAGGTAATCGCTTCCAGGTGTCCACTCAACAACCTTTGGGAAAAAGGTTGTTGACAACTGTTGAATGTGCATGGGGGTGCTCTGATGAGCACCCCCATGGCGCGTTCTGTGCGGTTTCTCAGAGCTGGGGAGGGGTCATCGTGAAGCGGGCGTTCACCTGGGCGTAGACGGTCTGCCGCTGGGGTTCGAGGTCGAGCGGCGGGGCTCCCGCGTCCTCGGTGGCGCTGAAGGCCATGGTGCGCATGCTGCCGCCGGGGCCGGCCGCCTGGAAGGGGACGGCGTTCTCCGCGCCGAGGTCGGCGAGTTCGACGAGGGCGGAGAGGCGGGAGCCGAGGGCTTCGGCGTACTCGCGGGCTCGCTGGACGGCTTCGAGGACGGCTTGCCGGCGGGCTTCGCCGTGGGCGGGCGAGGTGGGCCGCAGGGCCCACCAGGGGCCGTCGACCTGGGTGAGTTCGAGGTCCGCGAGGCGGGTGGTGAGTTCACCCAGGGTGGTGAAGTCGTTGAGCTCCGCGGTGATGTGCACGCGGCCGTGGTAGGCGCGGATCCGGTCGCCGCGGCCGTGGCGGGTGAGTTCGGGGCTGATGGAGAAGGCGCCGGTCTCGAGCTTCTCCACGGGGTCGCCGTAACTCTTGACGAGGTCGAGGACGGCGTTGTTGCGCCGGGTGAGGTCGTCGAGGGCGCTGCGGCGGTCGGTGCCGCGGGCGCTCACGGTGATGCCGATGCGGGCGATCTCGGGGTCGACCTCGATGCGGGCCTCGCCGCAGACGGCGACGCGGGGTACGTCCGGGGTTCCGTAGGGCTGGTGCGCTGCGTCCTGAGTCATGCCTTCACTGTCGCACTGTCGTGCGTACGGGCGTGGTCACCGGATCGAAACCTGGCAGGGGTGTTGCGGCTTGTTACCGCTGGGTCAGAATCTACGCGCGTTGTTCACGCCTCAAAAGGGGAGATGGCATGGCGTTCGACCGCAGGACTTTTCTGGGAACCACGGCCGCGACCGGTGCGGCCGTGGCGTTGACGGGGGCCACGAGCACCCCGGCCGCCGCGCTTTCCACGCCGCGGACCTACGCGTTCACCGTGATGGGCACGACCGATCTGCACGGGAACGTCTTCAACTGGGACTATTTCACGGACAAGGAGTTCGACGACAAGGCGCACAACGACGTCGGCCTGGCGAAGATCTCCACCCTGGTGAACCGGGTCCGGGAGGAGAAGGGCCGGTGCAACACGCTCTTGATCGACGCGGGTGACACGATCCAGGGCACCCAGCTGTCGTACTACTACGCGAAGGTCGACCCGATCACGGCACGGCGGGGCCCGGTGCACCCGATGGCTCAGGCGATGAACGCGATCGGTTACGACGCCGCCGCGCTGGGGAACCACGAGTTCAACTACGGCATTCCGGTGCTGCGGAAGTTCGAGGAGCAGTGTGACTTCCCGCTGCTCGGGGCGAACGCGCTGGACGCGAAGACCCTGCGGCCGGCGTTTGCGCCGTACAGCATGCACCGGTTGCGGACGCCGCACGGCCGGGACGTGAAGGTGGCGGTGCTGGGGCTGACGAACCCGGGGATCGCGATATGGGACAAGGCCAACGTGCAGGGGAAGATGACCTTCCCGGGGCTGGAGGAGCAGGCGGCGAAGTACGTGCCGAAGCTGCGTTCGATGGGCGCCGACGTGGTGATCGTTTCGGCGCACTCCGGGTCGAGCGGAACGTCCTCGTACGGGGACCAGTTGCCGTACGTGGAGAACGCGGCGGGGCTGGTGGCGGAGCAGGTGCCGGGGATCGACGCGATCCTGGTGGGGCACGCGCACACGGAGATCCCGGAGTACCGGGTGAAGAACCGGGCGACCGGCAAGGACGTGGTGCTGTCGGAGCCGCTGAAGTGGGGGCAGCGGCTGACGCTGTTCGACTTCGAGCTGACGTGGGTGAAGGGCCGCTGGTCGGTGGCGAAGGTCGCGGCGCGGGTGCTGAACTCCAACGAGGTGGCCGAGGACCGGAAGATCACCCGGCTGCTGTCGGACGAGCACCGCAAGGTCGTGGCGTACGTCAACCAGGTGATCGGTACGTCCACGCAGGCGATGTCCTCGGCGGAGGGGCCGGTCAAGGACGTGGCGATCATCGACCTGATCAACCATGTGCAGGCGGAGACGGTCAGGGCCGCGCTGGCGGGTTCGCAGTGGGCGGCGCTGCCGGTGCTGTCCCAGGCGTCGTGCTTCTCCCGGACGGCGGCGATCCCGGAGGGCCGGGTGACGCTGCGGGACGCGGCGGGCCTGTACCCGTTCGAGAACACGCTGGAGGCGCGGCTGCTGACCGGTGCGCAGCTGAAGGACTATCTGGAGTACTCGGCGCGTTATTTCGTGCGGACCGCGCCCGGTGACGTGGTGGACCCGGCGAAGCTGACGAACGCCGATGGGATTCCGGACTACAACTACGACGCGGTGTACGGGTTCACGTACGGCATCGACATCGCGCAGCCGGCCGGTTCGCGGATCACGGGGTTGTCGTTCGGGGGTGTGCCGGTGGATCCGGCGGCCCGGTTCGTGTTGGCGGTGAACAACTACCGGGCGTCGGGGGGTGGGAACTTCCCGCACGTGCCGCAGGCGAAGCAGGTGTGGGCGGACTCGGACGAGATCCGCAACACGATCATCCAGTGGGTGAAGGCGAAGGGGACGGTGGATCCGTCGGCGTTCGCCTCCGTGGACTGGCGGCTGACGCGGGCGGGCGTGCCGGTCTTCGGGGCCTGATCGTCCGTTTCGGGGGGCCGGGTTCCGCTGCGGCGGGGCCCGGCCTCCCGGCGTGTGCGGGGTGTGGTCCTTTCCGGTCACGACACCCCCTAGGGGTGTTCGACGAGCGGGAGCAGTTCTCCGGCGGGCCGGGGGCGGGTGTGTTCGCGCTGGTCGAGGCCGAAGGTGGTGAAGGCGGTGCGCACCGGCTGGGGGTAGGGCTCCTTGCCGGTGAGGGTGTTGAGGATGGTGGCGCTGCGCCAGGCGGCGAGTCCGAGGTCGGGGGCTCCGACGCCGTGGGAGTGGCGGTCTGCGTTCTGGACGAAGATGCTGCCGGTGATGCTGGGGTCCAGGACCATGCGGTGGCGGTCGTCGATGCGGGGGCGGCCGGAGGAGTCCTTGCGGAGGTAGGGGTCGAGGCCGGCGAGGAGGCTGCCGAGGGGGCGTTCGCGGTAGCCGGTGGCGAGGACGACGGCGTCGGTGGTGAGGCGGGAGCGGGTGCCTTGTTCGAGGTGTTCGAGGTGGAGTTCGACCTTGGTGGTGGCGACGCGGCCGGCGGTGCGGACGCTGACTCCGGGGGTGAGGACGGCGTCGGGCCAGCCGCCGTGCAGGGTGCGGCGGTAGAGCTCCTCGTGGATGGCGGCGATGGTGTCGGCGTCGATGCCCTTGTGGAGCTGCCATTGGGCGGGGACGAGGCGGTCGCGGACCGGTTCGGGCAGGGCGTGGAAGTAGCGGGTGTAGTCGGGGGTGAAGTGCTCCAGGCCGAGCTTGGAGTACTCCATGGGCGCGAAGGAGGGTGTGCGGGCGAGCCAGGTGAGGCCCTCGTGGCCGGTGGGGCGGGCGCGGAGCAGGTCGAGGAAGACTTCGGCGCCGGACTGGCCGGATCCGATGACGGTGACGTGGCCGGCGGCGAGGATGCGCTCGCGGTTGTCGAGGTAGTCGGCGGAGTGGATGACCGGGACGGTGGGGGCGTCGGCGAGGGGGCGCAGGGGTTCGGGGACGAACGGGGTGGTGCCGATGCCGAGGGCGAGGTTGCGGGTGTGGGTGCGGCCGAGGGCTTCGGCTTCGCCGTCGGCGTCGACCTGGGTGAAGTCGACTTCGAAGAGGTCGCGTTCGGGGTTCCAGCGGACGGCGTCGACCTGGTGGCCGAAGTGGAGTCCGGGGAGGCGGCCGGCGACCCAGCGGCAGTAGGCGTCGTATTCGGCGCGCTGGATGTGGAACCGCTCGGCGAAGTAGAAGGGGAAGAGGCGTTCCTTGTGCTTGAGGTAGTTCAGGAAGCTCCACGGGCTGGCCGGGTCGGCGAGGGTGACGAGGTCGGCGAGGAAGGGCACTTGGAGGGTGGCGCCGTCGATGAGGAGGCCGGGGTGCCAGCGGAAGTCGCGGCGCTGGTCGTAGAAGGCGGTGGCGAGTTCGCCGGCTCCCTGCTGGGGCAGGCCGTGGGCGAGGGCCGCGAGGGACAGGTTGAACGGGCCGATGCCGATTCCGACGAGGTCGTGGGGCGCATCGAGGTGGGCGGTCATCGGGTGCTGCCTTCCAGGAGGGCGACGAGGGTGTCCAGGTCCCGCGCCGTGGTGTGGGGGTTGAGCAGGGTGGCCTTGAGCCAGAGGCGGCCGTCGGCGCGGGCGCGGCCGAGGACGGCGCGGCCTTCGTGGAGGAGGGTGCGGCGCAGGGTGGCGAGCTGCTCGTCGTCTGCGCGGGCGGGGCGGAAGAGGACGGTGCTGATGGTGGGCGGGGCGTGGAGTTCGAAGCCGGGGTGGGCGTCGAGGAGTCGTGCGAGGTCCTGGGCGAGTGCGCAGGTGCGGTCGATGAGGTGGACGAGGCCGTCGCGGCCGAGGGAGCGGAGGGTGGCCGCGATCTTCAGGGCGTCGGGGCGGCGGGTGGTGCGCAGGGAGCGGCCGAGGAGGTCGGGGAGGCCGGCTTCGGTGTCGTCGGTGGCGTTGAGGTAGTCGGCCTGGTGGGCGAGGGGGGCGAGGAGGGCGGCGTCGGGGACGGTGAGGAGTCCGGCGGCGACGGGCTGCCAGCCGAGTTTGTGGAGGTCGACGGTGAGGGACCGGGCGCGGTCGAGGCCGGCGAGTTTGGGGCGGTGGCGGGGGCTGAGGGTGAGGAGTCCGCCGTAGGCGGCGTCGATGTGGAGTTCGGCGTCGTCGCGGCGGTCGCAGAGGTCGGCGATCTCGGGGAGGGGGTCGATGAGGCCGGCGTCGGTGGTTCCGGCGGTGGCGGTGACGAGGACGGGGCCGGTGGTGGTGGCGAGGGCTTCGGCGAGGTCGGCGGGGTGGAGGGTGCCGGTGGGGGTCGGTACGGACATGGCGGGCGGGAGGCCGAGGAGCCAGGCGGCGCGGGGCACGGAGTGGTGGGCGTTGGCGCCGTGCAGGACGGTGAGGGCCGGGCCGTGGCGTTCGCGGGCGAGGAGGAGGGCCAGTTGGTTGGACTCGGTGCCGCCGGTGGTGACGAGGGCGTCGGGGTCGGGGCCGCGGGGATGGAACTCGGCAGCGAGGGCGCGGGTGAGGAGGGCTTCGACGGCGGAGGCGGCGGGGGCCTGGTCCCAGGAGTCGAGGGAGGGGTTGAGGGCGTTGGCGGCGAGGTCAGCGGCGGCCGCGACGGCGAGCGGCGGGCAGTGGAGGTGGGCCGCGCAGAGTGGGTCGGCGGGGTCGGCGGCGCCGGCGGCGAGGGCGTGCACGAGGGTCCGCAGTGCTTCGTGGTCGCCGGTTCCGTGTGCGGGGAGCACGTCGCCCAGGGCGGCTCGGACGCGGGCGGTGGTGGTGTCGGGCCCGCCGGCGGGGAGGGGTCCGCGGCGTGCGGCGGCGCCGGTGCGCAGGGCGTCGAGGACGGTGTCGAGCAGGGGCCGCAGCGCGTCGGGGCCGGCGTGGCCGCCGGCGAGCGGGGGCGGGGGCGGCGGGGGGCGGGTGCCGGGCAGCGCCGTCATGCGGGGTCCCTCCGGGGGCTGGGCGGGGTGGGGGCCGCGGCCGCCGGGGCGGGGCGGGGCACCCGGTCCGTACAACGAGGGGACCCGAATGGGGTAACCGCCGGGGTGTGACGGGGGACGATTTTCGGCCGTGGCCTCCTGGGGGGGCGGGGGGTACGGGTGTGCCGGTGCGGGGGGGCGCTGCTGGGGGCCGGGGGCCGGGGACCGGGGCCGCTGCGCGGGCTGCTCCCCGGCCCGCCCTTCCTCCGTTCCCCGGGCTCCGCCCGGCCCCGGTCCTCAAACGCCGGACGGGACGCAGGGGGGCGGGCTCGGGGTGAGCGGGGCCGGGTCGGGAGCCGGGTGGGGCGGAGGGGGCGGGGCCGGGGCCTCGTGGGGGCCCCGGCCGCGCGGGGTCAGGTTGTGCGGATGTGGAGGGCGCGGGCCAGGTCGTCGAGCTGGTCGATCAGTTTGCGGCGCAGCAGCGGGAGGATCTCGGGGTTCTCCAGGCAGGCGCGGCCCGTTTGGAGGTGGGCCTCGTCGGCGGCGTGGACGGGGAACGCCCAGCGGCCGGCCGCCTCGGCGATGGCCGGGCCGCGGCGGGCCCCGAGGGCGACGGCGTCCGGGTAGAACCGGGGCACGTACTCCCGTACGAGATCGGCCTGTTCGGGCTGCCAGAAGCCCTGGGCGGTGGCGCTGAAGAGGTAGTTGGAGAGGCTGTCGTCGTGGAAGAGGCGGTCCCAGGCGGCGGCCTTGGCCTCGGGGGTGGGGAGGGCGGCGCGGCAGCGGGCCGCGCCTTCCTCGCCGGTGGCGCTGGGGTCGGCGGCGAAAGCGGCGTCGATCCGGTCCTCCCCGACGGCTCCGAGGACGGAGAGCCGGGCCAGGATCCGCCAGCGCAGCTCGGGGTCGAGTGCGGGGCCGCCGGGGACGGTGTCGTCGTCGAGCCAGGCGGTGAGGGTGTCGGGGCGGGTGGCGCTGTCGATGAGGACGCGTACGGCGGCCAGCCGCAGGCCGGGCGCCGAGCCGTCCTCGGTGCGCCGCAGCAGGTCGCGGGCGATGCCGGTGAGGGTGCCGAGTGCCTCGGTCCGCTGTGCGGGGGCGAGGTAGCGGTCGGCGATCTGAGTGCGGGCGAAGGCGAGGACGCCTTGGACGACGGCCAGGTCGGCTTCTTCCGGCAGGTGGGCCTCGGCGGTCGTCAGGTAGTCCGCCGGGGCGAGTTCCCCGTCGCGGACCATGTCGCGCAGGGAGTTCCAGACGACGGCTCGGGTGAGTGCGTCGGGGATGCCGGACAGGCCGCGCAGGACGGTCTCGACGGAGGTGTCGTCGAGGCGGACCTTGGCGTAGGTGAGGTCGCCGTCGTTGAGGAGCAGGAGGGCGGGGCGGGGTCCGTCTGCGGAGACGACCTCGTCGGAGGGGATGTCGAGGTGGAGGAGGTCGGTGCGTTCCAGGGTCCGCCCCTCGCCGGGGTCGCGGTGGTAGACGCCGACGGCGATGTGGTGCGGGCGGCTGCCGTCGCGGTCGACGGTGAGGGTCCAGCCGCCGGGGCCGCCGGGGCTGTCCTCGATCCGCGGGCGGAGGGTGTCGATGCCGGTGGTGCGGAGCCAGACCTCGGCCCAGGCGTGGACGTCGCGGTCGGTGTGGGCGGCGAGGGAGTCGACGAAGTCGGCGAGGGAGGCGTTGGCGAACTTGTGGCGGGCGAAGTGGGTGTTGATGCCGGCCAGGAAGTCCTTCTCGCCGAGCCAGGCGACGAGCTGGCGCAGGGCGGAGGCGCCCTTGGCGTAGGAGATCCCGTCGAAGTTCAGGAGGGCGGAGGCGGTGTCGGGGACGTCCTCGGGGGCGGGGGCGACGGGGTGGGTGGAGGGGCGCTGGTCGGCGTCGTAGCCCCAGGACTTGCGGGTGACGCCGAAGTCGACCCAGGTGTCGGTGAAGCGGGTGGCTTCGGTGAGGGTCTGGTAGCCCATGTATTCGGCGAAGGACTCGTTGAGCCAGATGTCGTCGAACCAGGCGAGGGTGACGAGGTCGCCGAACCACATGTGGGCCATCTCGTGGGCGATGACCATGGCGCGGGTCTGGCGTTCGGTCTCGGTGACGGCGGAGCGGTAGATGAACTCGTCGCGGAAGGTGACCAGTCCGGGGTTCTCCATGGCGCCGGCGTTGAACTCGGGGACGAAGGCCTGGTCGTAGGAGTCGAAGGGGTACGGCTCGCTGAACTTCTCCTGGTAGCGGTCGAAGCAGTCCCGGGTGACGGAGAGGATCTCCTCGGCGTCCTCGTCCAGGTGGGGTGCGAGGGACTGCCGGCAGTGGAGGCCGAAGGGCAGTCCGGCGTGTTCGACGCGCACGCTGTGCCAGGGGCCTGCGGCGACGGCGGCGAGGTAGGTGGAGATGAGGGGGGTCGGGGCGGAGCGCCAGACGCCGGCTCCGTCGGTTTCGCGGTCGCCGGTGCGCGTGGTGACGCCGTTGGCGAGGACGGTCCAGTGGGCGGGGGCGGTGACGGTGAACTCGAAGACGGCCTTGAGGTCGGGCTGGTCGAAGGCGGGGAAGACGCGCTGGACGTCGTCCATGAACATCTGGCTGTAGACGTACGTCTCCCCGTCCGCGGGGTCGGTGAAGCGGTGCAGTCCTTCCCCGGTGCGGGAGTAGCGCATGCGGGTGTCGATGCGCAGCTCGTGGGGGCCTTCGGTGAGGCCGGTGAGCGGGAGGCGGTTGCCGGTGAGGGCCGCCGGGTCGAGGGGGTCTCCGTCGAGGGTGGCGGAGCGCAGCTCGTCCGGTTTCAGTTCCAGGAAGGTGTCTCCGGGAGCGAGGGCCGTGAACCGGATGACGGTGGTGGAGCCGAAGGTGTCGTCGCCGCCGGTGAGATCGAGGGTGACGGCGTAGTGCCGGACGTCGAGGAGCCGGGCTCGGAGCTGCGCTTCGGTGCGCGTCAGTGCGGACATGGGCCCATGCTGCCGCAGTGGGCGGCCGGACCCCAGTCTTCTACTCCTCGCCCGCGGCGATCGTCTCGTGGTGGCGGATGACCTCGGCGATGATGAAGGTGAGGAGCTTCTCGGCGAAGGCCGGGTCGAGCTTGGCGTTCTCGGCGAGCTGGCGCAGCCGGGCGATCTGACTGGCCTCGCGGCCCGGGTCGGCCGGCGGCAGCTGGTGGCGGGCCTTGAGGTGGCCGACCTGCTGGGTGCACTTGAAGCGTTCGGCGAGCATGTGGACGACGGCCGCGTCGATGTTGTCGATGCTGTCCCGCAGTCGGGACAGTTCGGCGGAGACGTCCCCGTCGGTCGTCTTGGCGGTGTCCGGGTGCGTGCCGTGGTCGGTGGCGCTGTTGTTCATGGTTCCCGAGAATACGCGGCGGCTGCCGGTGGTTTCCCCCGGCCGGCCGGCTGGTGAGACGGGGTTGCGGGCGGGCTGTGGACATGGGTGGGCGGGCCGTGGGCATGCCGTGGGCGGGCCGCCCTTTCACTTGCCAATCTGGAAAGTATTCGCCATATTGGCAAGTGTTGGTCACGCGACGCACAGGACCGGGGGGAACGGATCATGAGCGATTCAGAACGTGCCGTGGGGGCGCTGGACCGGGCGGTGGGCCTGGAGAAGGCCGCACGGGCCGGGAGCGGCTGGTACGCGCGCTACCTGTGGATCTTCGCGGCCGGGCAGCTGGTGCTGGTACCGGTGTCCCTGCTGTGGCACGGCCCCGCGGCGGCGGTGTTCTTCGCGCTGGCCAACACCCTGCTGGTGGCCGGGCTGAGCGTGTACGCCGCGCGGCAGCGCGTGGTGCGGCGCGGCTTCGGCCTCAAACACGGGCTGCTGATCGGCTGCTGGGCCACCGTGTTCGGTCTCGCCGTCGCACTCGGCACCACGGTGTTCGCCGACGACGTGGCCTTCGCGGCGGTGGCCGCGCTGGGGTGCGCGCTGCCGCCGGCCCTCGGCGCCTGGTCCGAGACCCGGGGCACGGTGTGAGCGGCCAGCGACCGGACACGGGGCCGGACACGGAAGCGGACACGGGGCCGGACACAGGGCCGGGCCCCGGGCCGGAGGGGGCGCCGGCGGGGGCCGGGGCGCGGGCCGGAGACGGGGCCCCGGCGGGGGAAAGGCGCGGCGGTCACCCCCGGCACGATCTGGCGCCGCTGCTCAACGCGCCCGTACGGCTGTCCGTGGTGGCGGCGCTGGTGCCGCTGGACAAGGCCGAGTTCGGTTTCGTACGCGATCTGGTCGAGGTCAGTGACTCGGTGCTGTCCAAGCAGGTCGCGGCGCTGGAGGAAGCGGGCTGGGTGGCGGTCCGCAAGGGGCGGGTGGGGCGCCGGCCGCGTACCTGGCTCTCGCTGACGGCCGAGGGCCGGGCGGTCTACCAGCGGCATCTGGCCGCGCTGCGCGCCATCGCGCTGGGATAGGGCGGGGGCCGCCCGGGCCGGGTCGCCGGGGCCGGGCCTCCCGGACCGGGCCTGTGCGGATCGCGCCGGGGCGACGGGCCTCACAGGGGCAGCGTCGCGGTGACGAGCCAGCCGCCCTCGGGGGCAGGCCCGGCGGTGAGGCGGCCGCCGAGGGCCTCGGCGCGTTCGGCCATGCCGACGAGGCCGTAACCGCCGCCGCGGGCGTTGTCGGAGAGTTTGGCGCAACGGCCGCCGTCGTCGGCGACGCGGATCTCCAGCCCGGCCGGAACCGTCCGCAGGCCCACCCGGACGGCGGTGGCGGTGGCCGCGTGCTTGCCGATGTTGGTGAGGGCTTCGAGGACGATGCGGTGCGCGGTGGCCGCGACGTCGCCGGGGAGCCGGTCCTCCAGGCCCTCCTGGACGTACAGGGCGACGGGCGGGCCGGTGACGGAGAAGCGCTCGGTGAGCCCGCGCAGGTCGGCGAGCCCCGCGACCGGGGCGGTACCGGGGGCGGGCCCGGCCCCGGTGTCGTTCTCGCGGAGGACCTTGACGAGGCGGCGCATCGAGCCGAGTGCCTCGTCGCCCGCGGTCTCGATCCGGCCGAAGATCTCCGCGGCGCGTTCGGCGGAGACCTGGGTGAAGCGGGCCGCCCGCGCCTCGACGACGATGCCGGTGACGTGGTGGGCGACGAGGTCGTGGAGCTCGCGGGCGAGCTCCAGGCGCTCCGCGGTGCGTACGGCGCGCAGCTCGCGCACCCGCTGCCCGGACTGGAGGCGCAGCAGGAGCGAGTACGCGGCGACGACCACGGCGAGCACGGAGAAGAGCAGGGTGAACCGGCCGGGGTCGGCGTCCCGGACCGGCACGGCCATGCAGCCGAGGCCGAGGAGCGGGCCGAGGACGACGGCGGTGCGGGCGGGGGCGCGCAGCAGCACCTGGGAGAGCAGGACGAGGAGGGCGATGGCCTCGCCGCCGCCCCAGACGACGAGGGGATGGTTGCCGAAGATCAGCAGGAGGGTGACGGCCCAGGTGACGGCCGCGGCGAACCAGGCCCGGGTCAGGAGCGGGAGGGCGGGCCAGGGTGCGGCGCTGAGGCAGACGAGGATGCCGGACGCCCATACGGCGGCGTGCGGGAGGCTGGGCTGACGGGCCAGGACCACGCCCTCGAAGGTGACGAGGGCGAGCAGGACGAGGGAGAGGGCGAGGCGGATCCAGTCGGCGGCGCGGGGGTTGCGGCGGGCCCAGCTGGCGAGCGGACTCACCGGCGCCCCCCGCCGCCGCCCCCGGAGCCGGGGCTCCCGGGCCCGGAACCCTCACCGGCACCCGCCGTACGGACACCCGCCCCCGGACCGGTGGCACGTACGGCGCCGGTGGGCCGCGAAACGGCCGGGGCAGGGGCACGTAGGAGACCGGCGGCACGCAAGGGACCCGCGGCACGTAGGAGACCGGCGGCACGCACGGGACCCGCCGCGCGCACGGGACCCGCGGCCCCGGACACGCTGGAGGTCACGGCGCGCACGGAGGACGGGATCATCATGGGCCTGCGCCACCGGGAGCACGACGTCGAGGGCGTGCAGTTCCAC
>NZ_JBEOXU010000103.1:0-22900 GCF_040296725.1 Streptomyces sp. NPDC002044 | reverse complement strand
ATCACCGGCTGGCTCGGTGAGCACGAAGGCTGGCACTGGGGCTTCTCCGCGGCCGCCATCGGCATGACCTTCGGCCTGATCCAGTACGTCCTGGGAGCCTCTCCGCCGCGTGCCGGCGGGTCAGCGCCTGACGTCGTACGAGGTGACGACCTGGCCCCCGCCGAGGGCGGTACAGCCGGTCAGCTCCAGCGGACGCACCCCGAAGCCCGCCCGGGACATCGGCATGCCGGTCCCCACGGCGACCGGGTACGTCTTGACGACGTACTCGTCGATCTCCTCGGCCAGCTGCGCCGCGAGGTCGGCGCCGCCGCAGAGCCAGATGCCCAGGCCGGCGCGCGTCTTGAGCCCGCGGACCGCCGCGGCCACGTCCCCGCCGATCACGGTGACCGCGGGGTCGGGCGCCGCCGTCAGGGACCGCGAGACGACGTACTGCTCGCGCAGATGGCCGTAGGGGCTGGTGACACCGGCCTTCAAGCCGGGCTCGTAGGTCCGGCGGCCCATGAGGACGGTGTCGAAGCGCTTCGGGGCCAGGTCCTCGATCCCGAGCTGCCTGCGGCCCGGGGAGGAGATCGTCTCCGGGTACTCGGCCGTCAGGTGGCCGATGAACTCCGGGTCCAGGAAGGCGTGGAGAAAGTCAGCGTCACCGTCGGGGGCGCCGATGAAGCCGTCGACCGTCGTCGCGATGAAGTACGTGAGCTTGCGCAAGCGGGTCTCTTCCGTCGGACAGTGCCACCGCACCGGTGCACGCCAACCAAAGTACTTCAGCCACAGTGGCTTGCCAAGCGCCCTACCGCCCTCCCCCGCCCCTCAACGTCTCAGCCCCTCAGCGCCTCAGCCGCGCGGCTTGCGCCACATCGGCCACATCAGGGGCCCGTCGGGCAGCCGGACCGCCTCGCCGGTCAGCTCCCAGCCCAGGCGTTCGTACAGCCGCACGCTGCGCTCGCTGCTCGCCTCCAGGTACGCCGGCACACCCTCACGGTCGCAGCGTTCCAGCACCGGACGGATCAGCTCGGCGCCCAGCCCCTCGCCCTGGCGGCCCGGGGCGACGGCGATCATCAGCAGGTACTCGTGCTCCTCGGACGTCGGGTGCACCGCGCCCGTGAGCCGGCCCACCAGCTCGCAGCGCTCGTTGTCCGGGTCGGCCACCGCCCGCATCTTCGCCGGGATCTCGTCCTCCCCCTCCGGCTCGCCCGCCGGGATCCGCAGCCACAGGGCGGCGGCGGAGCCGTCCACCGCGTAGTCGATCCGGCCCTCGGCCAGCGCGACATCGACGAAGACGCCGAGGAACTTCGCGTGTACCGCGGCCCGGTGCGCCGGATCCGGGAAGACCCAGCTGCTCACCGGGTCGGTACGGAAGGCCGCGTCGAGGAGGCGTGCCACCGCGTCCCGGTCCGACTGCTCCGCTTGACGTATCTCCAGAACCACTGGTCACACCCTTCGCCCGGACATCAACAACCTTGGGCGATCCTAGAGTTGACCCCCACATGCGGAAAGTCCTGTTCCGGCACCATCCGGTGCCGGAACAGGACTCCCCCCGAAGCCGCTCCCCCGAGGGTCAGAGCGTACGGCGCGTGACGAACTCCGCCAGCGCCAGCAGTCCGCCGGCCGCCCCCAGGTCCGGAACCGCCCGGGACAGCTGCTGCACCGCCCGGCCCATCCGGTCGGCGGCGTGCGCCTGCGCCCAGTCGCGCCCGCCCGCCCGGTCGACCGCGGCGGCCGCCTTGTGCACGTCGTCCCCGGTCATGGGACCCGCGTACAGGGCGGCCAGCTCCTCCCCCGCCGCGGTGCCCGAGGTGAGGGCGGCCACGACCGGGAGGGACTTCTTGCGGGCGAGGAGATCGGCCCCGGCGGGCTTGCCGGTGTGCCCCGGGTCCCCCCAGATGCCGATCAGGTCGTCGATCAGCTGGAAGGCCAGCCCGGCCTCGCGGCCGAACGTGTCCATGGCGTCGACCTCGTCCGGCCCGGCCCCCGCGTACAGCGCGCCCAGCGCGCACGCGCAGCCCAGCAGGGCGCCGGTCTTGGCCGTGGCCATGGTCAGGCACTCGTCGAGAGAGACGTGCTGCCGCTGCTCGAAGGCACAGTCCGCCTGCTGTCCGGCGCACAGTTCGATGACGCAGGACGCGAGCCGGGCCGAGGCCGCCGCCGAGGCCGGGTGCGGGTCCTCGGCGAGCAGCCGCAGCGCGAGCGCCATCATCGCGTCGCCCGCGATGATGGCGTCCGGCGTCCCGAAGACGGTCCAGGCCGTGGCCCGGCCGCGGCGCTGGACGTCCTTGTCGATGACGTCGTCGTGCAACAGCGTGAAGTTGTGCGCCAGCTCCACGGCGGCCGCCGCCCGTACGGCGTCGTCCGCCGCCCCGCCCGGACCCCGCAGGGCCTGGGCGGAGGCCAGCACCAGCGCGGGCCGGATGGCCTTGCCGGCGTTGCCCGCGGCCGGGGTGCCGTCCGCGTGTTCCCAGCCGAAGTGGTACATCGCCACGCGCCGCATCGAACCGGGCAGGCCCTCGATGGTCCGGCGCAGTTCCGGGTTGACCGTTTCTCTCGTCCGTTCCAGGAGGACCGCCGCCTCCTGGCCCTCGCCGGTCGCGACGGCGTTCACCGCGCTCAGCGCCAGCGGCCGATCTCGACGTTCTCCAGCACGCCGAGCGCGTCCGGGACGAGCACCGCGGCGGAGAAGTAGGCGGTGACCAGGTACGAGATGATCGCCTGCTCGCTGATCCCCATGAAGCGGACCGACGTGCTCGGCTCGATCTCGTCCGGGATGCCCGGCTGGTGCAGGCCGACCACGCCCTGCTCGTCCTCGCCCGTACGCATGCACAGGATCGAGGTGGTGCGGGCGTCGCTGATCGGGATCTTGTTGCTCGGGAAGATCGGCACACCGCGCCAGGACGGCACCCGGCTGCCGCCGATCTCCACCGACTCCGGGTACAGGCCGCGCCGGTTGCACTCGCGGCCGAAGGCGGCGATCGCCTTGGGGTGCGCGAGGAAGAACTTGGAGCCGCGCCGCATGCTGAGCAGCTGGTCCATGTCGTCGGGGCTGGGGGCGCCGTCGTGCGGCTGGATGCGCTGGTCGTAGTCGGCATTGTGGAGGAGGCCGAAGTCGCGGTTGTTGAGCATCTCGTGCTCCTGGCGCTCGCGCAGCGCCTCGACCGTGAGCCGCAACTGCTGCTCGGTCTGGTTCATCGGCTGGTTGTACAGGTCGGCGACGCGCGTGTGGACCCGCAGAACCGTTTGGGCGATGGAGAGCTCGTACTCGCGCGGGTGGGCGTCGTAGTCCACGAACGTGCCGGGCAGGACGGCCTCGCCCTGGTGGCCGGCCGAGAGGTCGATCGCGGCCTCGCCGTACTTGTTGGTCCGCTGCTCGGGCTGCGTCCGTACGTCGTCGACGTGCGCGCGCAGCGAGTCGACCCGGTCGGCGAGCAGCTGGAAGTCCTGCCGGGACAGGACGAGCGCGGTGCCGGAGGTCGCGGCGCGGGCGGTGTACTCCCAGATGGCTTCCTCGTCGACGAGGGAGTCCTCGCCGAAGTAGGCGCCGTCGGCGACGGTCCGCAGAACGGCGTCCTCGCCGTAGGGGCCTGGGCCGACGTGGTCGATGCGGCCGTGGGCGAGCAGGAACACCCGGTCGGAGGTGTTGCCGAAGGAGGTCAGCTCCTGGCCGGCCTCGAAGTCGATCTGCTGGCAGCGCTGGGCGAGTTCGCCCAGCACGTCGAGGTCCTCGTAGTCGCGCAGCAGCGGGAGCTCGCCGAGCTCGGCCGGAATGACCTGGACCTGGGTCCCGGTCTTGATGAACTCGACGCGTCCGTCACCGACCGAGTAGCTCAGGCGGCGGTTGACGCGGTACGTACCACCCTGCACCGACACCCACGGGAGCATCTTCAGCAGCCAGCGCGAGCTGATCTCCTGCATCTGCGGCGCGGACTTGGTCGTGGTTGCCAAGTTCCGCGCGGCCGATGTCCCGAGACTGCGCTGCGGTGCCTGGGTCTCGGACTCGGAAGCTGCCTGGACCGACATGTATTTCCCTTTCGATCACTCCATGGATCTGCGGGATGCAGCCTTCCAGTACGGAACGTGGTGGGACCATTACACAAAAGGGTGGGACTACTCCGTCCGAGCGCGGGGCACTCTCTCAGGTTCAACTTCTTCAGCGCCCACCCCGGCGACCCCACCGATTCAGCCACGGGCCGCTCCCACCGGACTTTTAATTTGCACACGAGATGCCACTTATCTACGGTGGACCCATGAGGCTGACCCGGTTCACCGATCTGGCACTGCGCGTCCTGATGCGCCTGGCCGTCGCGGACGCGGACCTCCCCACCACCCGCGACGTTGCGGCGACCATGGAGGTCCCGTACACCCACACGGCCAAGGTGGTGGCCAGGCTGCAGCACCTCGGCCTGGTCGAGGCGCGTCGCGGCCGGGGCGGCGGGCTCGCCCTGACCCCCGCCGGGCGCTCCGCCTCGGTGGGCGGGCTGGTGCGGGAACTGGAGGGCGCGGGCGACGTCGTGGAGTGCGAGGGGAGTACCCCCTGCCCGCTCCGGGGCGCGTGCATCCTGCGCGGCGCGCTGCGCGGGGCCCAGGAGGCGTTCTTCGCCTCGCTGGACCCGCTGACGGTGAACGAGCTGGTGGCGGCCCCGACCGGTCCGGTCCTGCTGGGGATCTCGGGAGGTTCCGGGCCCCGGACGGACAGCCCCTGACCCCGGAGGCGGATGGCCGGTTTCCGCCGGGGACGGATCCACCCGAACCGCACGGGCGGAACGATGGGAACAGAAGTCCGAATCTCTGGTGGGGCTTGCGGGTCAACATCCACACCTCCCGCCCCATGCTTCACACCCTCACCCCGCGCCCCAGGCCCCTGCCTCACGCCCAAAAATACGTATCTCAGATACCAATTATTCGAGGAGCAACGCCATGCTGTCCGAGAAGTCGACTGCGACCGTACGCGCCACCCTGCCCGCCGTCGGGGCGGCGATCGGCGACATCACGGAGCTCTTCTACACGAAGCTGTTCGCGGCCCACCCGGAACTCCTGCGCGACCTCTTCAACCGCGGCAACCAGGCCGCCGGCCTCCAGAAGCAGGCCCTCGCGGGCTCCATCGCAGCCTTCGCGACGCACCTCGTCGCGCATCCCGGCCAGCGCCCCGACGTGATGCTGAACCGCATCGCCCACAAGCACGCCTCCCTCGGCGTGACCCGCGAGCAGTACCCGGTCGTCCACGAGCACCTCTTCGCGGCCATCGCCGAGGTCCTCGGGGACGCCGTCACCCCCGAGGTCGCCGCGGCCTGGGACGAGGTCTACTGGCTGATGGCGAACGCCCTCGCCACCATCGAGGAGCGCCTCTACGCCGCCCGGCAGGTCGCCGCCGGCGACGTCTGGCGGGAGTGGACGGTCACCGGCCGGACCGAGGAGACCGCGGACTGCGCCACCTTCCGCATCGCCCCCGCGGACGGCGCCCCGGCGCCCGCGCACCTGCCCGGCCAGTACGTCTCCGTACAGGTCGAACTCCCGGACGGCGCGCGCCAGATCCGCCAGTACAGCCTGTCCCGCGCCCCCGGCTGCCCGACCCGGGCGATCACCGTCAAGCGGGTCCACGGCCAGGGCGGACCCGACGGCGAGGTCTCCCACCACCTGCACGCCCGCGTCCACGCCGGGGACACCCTGCGCGTGTCCGCCCCGTACGGCGACCTGGTCCTGCGGGACTCCGCCGCCCCGTTGCTGCTCGCCTCCGCCGGCATCGGCTGCACCCCGATGCTCTCGATCCTGGAGCACCTCGCCGGCACCGGGCACGCCGCCCCCGTCACCGTCCTGCACGCCGACCGCAGTCCGGCCGACCACCCGCTGCGCGACGACCACCGGGCACTGACCCACAAGCTGGCCGACTCCTCGGCCCGCTTCTGGTACGAGGAGTCGGCCGGGCCGGACGACGGCGAAGGCCGCCTGGACCTCGCCGGCGTCCCGGTCGCGGCCGGCACCCTCGCCTACCTCTGCGGCCCGCTCCCCTTCATGCGGTCGGTGCGCGAGCAGCTGCTGGCCAAGGGCGTCGAGGCCGCCGACATCCACTACGAGGTGTTCGGCCCCGACCTGTGGCTCGCCTCCGCCTGACCTCCTGGGACCGGCGGGGACACCCGGACCCAGGGGGAGCCGATCCGGACGGTGGCCGGATCGGCTCGCACACCGTACGAAGGCCCTAGCCTCGGAAGGAGTTCCTCCGGTAAACCGGAGGGTGACGGAGCGAACACACAGGGTGGGCGTTCCGCACCGCAAGGAAGGAGGCGGCCATGGCCGCACCCATGTCCGCGGACCGATTCCTCACGGCCCTGCGCGCCGAGGGCCTGACCGTCGTCGAGGTCGGCGCCTGGCGCACCCACAACCGGAACCACAAGGGCCCCTGGGGGCCGGTGCACGGCGTGATGGTGCACCACACCGTCACCCGCGGCACCGCGTCCACCGTCCGGCTCTGCCGCGAGGGCCGCTCCGACCTCCCCGGCCCGCTCTGCCACGGCGTGATCGCCAAGGACGGGCGGGTCCATCTCGTCGGCTACGGCCGCGCCAACCACGCGGGCTCCGGCGACTCCGACGTCCTGGCGGCGGTGATCGCGGAGAAGCGCCTTCCGGCCGACCACGACGCGAACACCGACGGGAACCGCCACTTCTACGGATTCGAGTGCGAGAACCTCGGCGACGGCCAGGACCCCTGGCCGGCGGTCCAGCTCGACGCGATAGCCCGCACGGCGGCGGCCATCTGCCGCTTCCACGGCTGGACGGCCCGCTCGGTCATCGGCCACCTCGAATGGCAGCCGGGCAAGGTCGACCCCAGAGGCTTCACGATGGCCTCCCTGCGCACCCGCGTGGCGGAACGCCTGAAGTAGCCCCCGACGGCACGCCCGTCCACCGCGCCGGCCGTGACGCGCGCACCGCGCACGTCACGGCCCTGACGTGCGCGGCGCGGGTGGGTACGCGGGCTGGGTGTAGGCCCGTTTTGGGGCTGACCCCTGCGGCCTGGCCGGCAGCAACGTGCACCACGCCGCCCGAGAACGGGCCCCGTAAGGGCCCCCTGAACCCCTGCCAAGTGGCTGTCAGCGCATGGTCAGCCGAGGTACGGCGCGGGACGGCGCTCCAAGAAGTGTTGGAGGCGGAGGCGTTGAGTGTGGTGCATGGGCAGTGCGTCGAGATCCACCGGCGCCACGAATCGCAGTTCCGTGCTCTCGTTGGAGAGGGACAGTTCTCCGCCGGTGATGCGGGCCGTGAAGCAGACGTTGAACTGCCGCCTGACCTCGCCGTCGGTGTACGCGATGATGTGCCGGGGGTCCGTGTACGTGCCGACCAGTCCCGTGATCTCCACGTCGAGGCCGGTCTCCTCCTTGACCTCGCGGACGGCCGTGCCGGGCAGCGAGTCGCCCAGGTCCATCCCTCCGCCGGGTAGCGCCCACAGGTCGTTGTCCGTGCGCCGTTGCAGCAGGATGCGGCCGTCGCCGTCGGTGACCACAGCTGTTGCGGCCACGACCATGCTGTTCGGCTCGGGCGCATGGGGATCGTCGTGGTAATCGGTCCGGGCCATCCGGTCATGCCTCCACAGGGCTCGCTGTCTCCCACACCGCATCGAAGCTGTCCGCGCAGGTGTCGAACATGCCGCCGGAGTCGTGGCGGCGAAGGTGCCACACGGGCGCACCGTACGCGTTCACACCCCAGACGTGGGCATAGGACCAACACCTGATCATCAGCCCGGTACAAGCTGTTGCAGAGCGTCGTGCCGTGCGTCCGGAGCTCGACGCCCGGCACGCTCGCCAACGGCCGGTAGCGCAAGAGAGCGAGGCGACAGCGGGATTCGACGCCGTGCCCGAACTTCTCTTCCCGTCCCCGCTGCTGGACGTTCTGCGTCGCCGAGGGCCGTCGAGCCGAATCCGGCGCTCACGACGAACAGGCGGACGCGCAGGACTGGACGCTGCGGCACGCCGGGCGGACCGGGCACGACCTGTTCAGGCGGGTGTTCACGGATCACGCGCGCGTCACCCGCGAGAGAGAGACCCCGGCCCGCCGGGCGACGGCGAGCAAGACAGCCCAGCGCGCCGGCTTCGGCCCCGCTCACACCACCCGAATGGTCTGAGCGGGGCTCTGACGTGCGACGGCACGGGCAGGAGCGCCCCACAATGGACGGGTGAATCGCCCCGCGAACGTTGACGTGCTCTTGCAGCCACGCCCGCCGTCCCCGTTGCAGGAGATCCGTGACGACAGGTTCGAGCGGCACGGCGTCCGCTTGCTGCTGAAGCGGGACGACCTGATCCACACCACCGTCCCGTGGGACACGGGCCTACTCGGACCAGTGGATCTGTACCCTCCCGGCAACAAGTGGCGCAAGCTCGCGCCCAACCTGCGGGCGGCCCTGGAGGCCGGGCACGGCTCGCTGGCGACCTTCGGCGGGGCCTACTCGAACCACCTGCGCGCCACCGCGGCCGCCGGGCGGCTGCTGGGGCTGGAGACCGTCGGGGTCGTCCGCGGCGACGAACTCGCCGCCCGGCCGCTCAACGACTCCCTGGCCCGCTGCGCCGCGGACGGCATGCGGCTGCACTTCGCCTCCCGCGCCGACTACCGGAACAAGGCCGAACCCCGCACGCTGGCCCGGCTGCTGGACGCGGCCGGCGCGAGGGACGCGTACGTGATCCCCGAGGGCGGCAGCAACGCCCTCGCCCTCCGGGGCTGCGCGGAACTCGGCCGCGAGCTCCGGGGCACTGCGGACGTGGTCGCGGTGGCCTGCGGTACCGGCGGCACGCTCGCCGGGCTGGCCGCCGGCCTGGGGCCCGGGCAGCGGGCCCTGGGCGTTCCGGTCCTGGCGGGCGGCTTCCTCGGGGCGGAGACACGTTCCCTCCAGGAGCGGGCCTTCGGCGCCCCGGCCGGGGACTGGACCCTGGCCGAGGACTTCCACCACGGCGGCTACGCCCGCGTACCGGCCGCCCTGGAGACCTTCGCGGCCGATTTCGGGGCCCGTCACGGCTTCCCCGTGGAGCGGATCTACGTGGCCAAGCTCCTCTGGGCCCTGACGGAACTCACCGCCGCCGGCGCCTTCGCCCCCGGCACCACCCTGGCCGCGGTCGTCACCGGCCGGCCCTGAGACGGCCGCCCCCGAAACCGCCGGTCGCAAGACGGCCGGCCCCCCTGCGGCGCCCGGCTCCTGGTCACCCCGCCTCCTCGCGGTAGGCCGCCGCCTCCTCCAGGTCCAGGCGGCGCAGCAGCACCCGGAGCATCTCGTCGTCGATGCGGCGCTGGTCGCGCAGGGCCACGAACACCTCCCGCTCGGCCTCGATCATGTCCCGGGCCAGGCGCCGGTAGACGTCGTCCGCCGACTCGCCCGTCTCCGCGTTGACCTCGCCGAGCCGCTCCCACACCGCGTTGCGGCGCCGCTCCAGGACCGTGCGGAGCCGGTCGGCGAGCGGCGGCGGCAGGGTCCGGTTCTCCGGTTCCTCCAGCAGCTCCCGCAGCCGTTCCTCAGCCGCCCGCGAAGCCTCGCTCTGCGCCTGCGCCTCCGCCAGCGTCTCCGCGTGGACGTCCCGGGGCGGCAGCCGCAGCAGCCGGATCAGCGGCGGCAGGGTCAGCCCCTGCACGACCAGCGTGCCGATGACCGTGGTGAACGTCAGGAAGAGGATGAGGTTGCGGTGCGGGACGCCCAGCGGGATGGAGAACGCGATGGCCAGCGAGACCACGCCGCGCATCCCCGCCCAGCCCACGATCAGCGGCGCCTTCCAGGTGGTGTCCGGCTCCCGCCTGCGCACCCGCTCCGACAGCCACCTCGGCAGGAAGGTCGCCGGGAAGACCCACACGAAGCGGGCCACGACCACCGCGAGGAACACGAAGAGCGCGTACCCGACCAGAGCCGTGCCCTCGTACTCCCCGAGGCCCTTGAGGACCACCGGCAGCTGGAGCCCGATCAGCGCGAAGACCACCGACTCCAGGACGAACGAGATCACCTTCCACACCGCCTCCTCCTGGAGCCGGGTGGCGAAGTCGACCTGCCAGTTCCGGTGCCCGAGGTACAGCGCCACCACGACCACCGCGAGGACCCCGGACGCGTGGACCCGCTCGGCCGCCGCGTACGCCACGAAGGGGATCAGCAGCGAGAGGGTGTTCTGCAGCAGCGGCTCCTTGAGCCGGGTGCGGAGCTGGTGGATCGGGACCATCAGCAGCAGCCCGACGCCGACCCCGCCCACCGAGGCCAGGAGGAACTCCGCGATGCCACCCGCCCAGCCGGCGCTCACCCCGACCGCCGCCGCGAGGGCCACCTTGAAGGCGGTGATGGCGGTGGCGTCGTTGACGAGGGACTCGCCCTGGAGGATGGTCGTGATCCGGTGCGGCAGCCCGAGTTTGCGCGCGATGGCGGTGGCGGCGACGGCGTCCGGCGGGGCGATGACCGCGCCGAGCACCAGGGCCACCGGCAGCGACAGGCCGGGGACGACCAGGTGGGCCGCGTAGCCGACGGCGAGCGTCGCGAAGAGCACGTACCCGACCGAGAGCAGCCCGATGGGCCGCATGTTCGCCCTCAGGTCCAGGTACGAGCTGTCCACGGCGGCCGTGTGCAGCAGCGGCGGGAGCAGCAGCGGCAGCACGATGTGCGGGTCCAGGACGTACGTCGGTACGCCGGGGACGTACGCGGCCACCAGCCCGGCGGCGACCAGCAGCAGCGGGGCCGGAACCGGGGTCCGGCGGGCCAGACCCGCCACGACCGCACTTGCGGCGACCAGCGCCACCAGCGGCAATACCTCCATGGAAGATCCGTCCTCATCCGTCGCGATCCGTCGCGTGCGCCCGCCCTGGTCGTACGCTGGCCATCATGAGCGAGTGCACCCACGTTGCCGAACTGCCGCGCCCCGAGCCCATCCCCTCTGCCCAGACCTGCCCCGAATGTCTGGCGGTCGGCAGCCATCCCGTGCAGTTGCGGATGTGCCTGGGGTGCGGTCAGGTGGCCTGCTGCGATTCCTCCCCGTTCCGGCACGCCTCGGCGCACCACCGGGAGACCGGGCATCCCGTGATGCGGAGCTTCGAGCCGGGCGAGACCTGGCGCTGGTGTTTTGTCGACGGTTCGATCGTCTGAGGTGGGGTAGGTCAACCCTCCGCCGGTTCCCCCGATTTGACCCCGCAGACCCCTAGCCACTGTGCGTACCCAAGGGCTTACCATCAGTCACTGGACGTGCACGAGGGTGCTCTCAGCGGGCGCCGCGAGGGGTGCCGCGACACGATCGCCCGGATCGCGATAGCGTCACCGGCGAACAGAGCTCGTACCACCTTGGAGGTGAGGGTGTCCCATATCGCAGGCGAGCCCGGGACCCAGGACTTCGTGGAAGTCCGGCTGCCCGCTGCGGGTGCCTACCTGTCGGTGCTGCGAACGGCCACGGCCGGCCTCGCGGCACGTTTGGACTTCACCCTCGACGAGATCGAGGACCTCCGCATCGCGGTGGACGAAGCCTGCGCGATCCTGCTCCAGCAGGCCGTGCCCGGCTCCGTCCTCAGCTGCGTCTTCCGGCTGATCGACGATTCGCTGGAAGTGACCGTTTCGGCACCCACGACGGACGGGCGCGCTCCCGAGCGCGACACGTTCGCGTGGACGGTCCTGTCGGCTCTGGCCGGCAAGGTCGAGGCCACGGTCGAGGAGAACAAGACAGTGAGCATCAGCCTCTACAAACAACGCGGCGCGGGACCAGGACCGGCGTGAGCGGCGGGGAGATCCCGGTGCGGGGCGGGGATCGGCCCCGGGTACGACACGAGGTCGACGGCGGCATCCCGGAACAGCAGCACGCCCGGCCGCACCCGGCTGAGACGGATGCGGAAGACGGCTTTTTGGACTCGGCGGAGCGACGGGCGGGCCCTATGAGCGACAACCAGCACGAAGAACCACAGCCGGCACAGCCACCCGAGGCCGCTGCCACGGCCCCGGAGGCCGCTGCGGCACCGGTGTTCCACACGACGCCGGCCCTGCCGGACCCGCGCGACCGCAGCGGCGCGCGGGCCCTGTTCATCGAACTGCGGGCGCTGCCCGACGGGTCGGTGGAGAAGGCGGAGCTGCGCAACCGCCTGGTGCGGATGCACCTGCCGCTGGTCGAGCACCTCGCGCGGCGCTTCCGCAACCGCGGCGAGCCGCTCGACGACCTGACACAGGTCGCGACGATCGGCCTGATCAAGTCGGTGGACCGGTTCGACCCGGACCGCGGCGTCGAGTTCTCCACGTACGCCACGCCCACGGTGGTCGGCGAGATCAAGCGCCACTTCCGTGACAAGGGCTGGGCGGTACGGGTGCCGCGGCGCCTGCAGGAGCTGCGGCTCTCGCTGACGACCGCCACGGCCGAGCTGTCGCAGCAGCACGGCCGCTCCCCCACGGTGCACGAGTTGGCCGAGCGGCTGGGGATCTCCGAGGAAGAGGTGCTGGAGGGGCTGGAATCGGCCAATGCCTACAGCACGCTCTCCCTGGACGTCCCGGACACCGACGACGAGTCGCCGGCGGTCGCGGACACCCTGGGCTCGGAGGACGAGGCGCTGGAGGGGGTCGAGTACCGGGAGTCCCTCAAGCCCCTGCTGGAGGGGCTGCCACCCAGGGAGAAGCGGATCCTGCTGCTGCGGTTCTTCGGCAACATGACCCAGTCGCAGATCGCCCAGGAGGTCGGCATCTCCCAGATGCACGTCTCCCGGCTGCTGGCCCGCACCCTGGCCCAGCTGCGGGAGAAGCTCCTCGTCGAGGAGTGACCCGCGTCACCGGTGCCGTACGGGTTATCGGGCCTCTTCCCGGGGCCCGATTCCGAGTGCCCGCGTGGCCGTCGGGTTCACCAGCAGCGCGACGACGGCCACGGCCGCCACCGCCAGGGCGGCCGCGGCGGCGATCATCGCACCGCCCGCACCGAAGAGGGTCCAGGCCACCGGGAACGCCAGCAGCTGGGTGATCAGTGCCGGGCCGCGGCTCCAGCGGCGGCCCAGCCGCAGCCCGCGGGCCGCCACCAGCGGCAGCGCGGCCAGCGCGAGCAGGGTGATCCCGCCCGTCTCGGCCTGCTGCGGGGAGTCGGGGTCGCCCGCGATGCCCACGAACAGCATGTAGACGCCGAGGCCCGCCAGGGCCAGGCCCTCCGCGGCGGTGAGCGCGGCGGCGGCGGTCAGCCGGCCGGGCGGCGCGGGGATCTCGGCGGCGGCGGTGGCGGGGGCGCTTCGGGGCTGCTTCGTACTCACCCCAGCAGCGTAGCGGCGGGCCCGCGGGCCCGGAGGGGACGGCCAGTAGGGTCGGCATATGAAGGGGTGGGTAGTCTGGCGCTCATGCGTGCACTTCTCGTGGCCAACCCAGCAGCGACGACGACCAGTGCGCGCACGCGTGACGTCCTGACCCACGCCCTGGCCAGCGAGATGAAGCTGGAGGCGGTCACCACCGAGTACCGGGGTCACGCCCGGGAGCTGGGCCGCAGGGCCGCCGAGAGCGGCTTGGACCTCGTCATCGCCCTGGGTGGCGACGGCACGGTCAACGAGGTCGTCAACGGGCTCCTGCACAACGGCCCCGACCCGGAGCGGCTGCCCCGGCTGGCGGTGGTCCCCGGCGGTTCCACCAACGTGTTCGCCCGGGCCCTCGGGCTCCCCAACGACGCGGTCGAGGCGACCGGCGCCCTGCTGGACGCGCTGCGCGAGCAGCGCGAGCGGACGGTGGGCCTGGGCCTGGCGGCCGGTACCCCGGGCACCGAGGACGAGTCCGTCCCGGCGCGCTGGTTCACGTTCTGCGCGGGCTTCGGCTTCGACGCGGGCGTCGTGGGCCGGGTCGAACAGCAACGGGAGCGGGGCAAGCGTTCGACGCACGCCCTGTACGTACGACAGCTGCTGCGCCAGTACCTGGAGGAACCGAACCGGCGGCACGGCACGGTCACCCTGGAGCGCCCCGGCGCGGATCCGGTGCCGGACCTGGTGCTGTCGATAGTGTGCAACACCTCCCCGTGGACGTATCTGGGCAATCGTCCGCTTTACGCCTCACCGGAGGCGTCGTTCGATACCGCGCTTGACGTATTGGCACTCAATCGTTTGTCAACTCCGGCGGTCGCCCGGTACGCCACGCAGCTCCTGACCTCGACTCCTGAGAGGGGTCCGCACGGCAAGCACGCGGTGTCTCTGCACGATCTGACGGACTTCACCTTGCAATCCAAGGCGCCACTTCCGTTCCAGATGGACGGAGACCACCTCGGCCTGCGGACCAGCGTTCAGTTCACAGGCGTACGCCGCGCACTGCGTGTGATTGTGTGAGTGGAAGGGCCTAAAGTCCTTTCACTCGAACGTTTACACGCCAGTCCACCCCTAGGAACTAGGGCTGTGACCTAGTAGACACCGACGAATCAAAAAAAACTTTCCGGAAGGGGTTGTATCCCCGTCCGAGGTTTGCGAATCTCTACATGGCGGTTGGGACAGCCCGCACAACCCGGCACCCAGACAGACCGCCAGAACCCCTCCACGAATCCTTGACTCCGGGCAACCGGGCGATCGACCTTCCCTCACGGGGGGATTCGTGAAAGCGTTCACATTCACAAGCAACCTGTTCGCAATACAAGGAGATGGAGCAGCCATGGACTGGCGTCACAACGCCGTTTGTCGTGAGGAAGACCCGGAACTCTTCTTCCCCATCGGCAACACCGGTCCTGCGCTGCTGCAGATCGAGGAAGCCAAGGCCGTCTGCCGCCGCTGCCCCGTCATGGAGCAGTGCCTGCAGTGGGCACTCGAGTCCGGTCAGGACTCCGGTGTCTGGGGCGGTCTGAGCGAGGACGAGCGCCGCGCGATGAAGCGCCGCGCCGCTCGCAACCGGGCGCGCAACGCAAGCGCCTGACAACGACTTTCGAGCCTCGACGCGCAGCGCGTAGTACCTGCCACAAGCGCTTAGCAACGTGCTCTTGAGCCCCGGACCGGGAAGATTCGGTCCGGGGCTCAGTGCTGTCCCGATCCGGCCGGGGCGCGGATCGTCACACTGAGTAACGACTTCGCCGCTACTTCTGCGGGCTGGACGGTATGTCGAGTACGACCTTGGTGCCGCGCGGCTCGACCCGGAGCATGTCGAACGTGCCGCCGAGCTCCCCCTCCACCAGGGTCCGTACGATCTGGAGCCCGAGATTCCCGGCCCGCTGGGGGTCGAATCCCTCGGGCAGACCGCAGCCGTCGTCGAGCACCGTGATCAGCAGCCGCCCGTCCGTGCGGCCGACACCGGTACGGGTCGCGGACACCTCCACGGTGCCGCCCTCCCCCTGGGTGAAGGCGTGTTCCAGAGCGTTCTGGACGACCTCGGTCAGCACCATCGACAGCGGGGTGGCGACCTCCGCGTCCAGGATTCCGAACCGCCCGGTGCGCCGGCATTCGACCCGGCCCGGGGAGATCTCCGAGACCATGGCGATGACCCGGTCGGCGATCTCGTCGAACTCCACCCGCTCGTCCAGGTTCTGAGACAGCGTCTCGTGCACGATCGCGATCGAACCGACGCGGCGCACCGCCTCGTTGAGGGCCTCGCGGCCCTGCGGCGAATCCATGCGGCGGGCCTGGAGCCGCAAGAGGGCGGCCACGGTCTGGAGGTTGTTCTTCACCCGGTGGTGGATCTCCCGGATGGTGGCGTCCTTGGTGATCAATTCGCGTTCGCGACGCCGCAGTTCCGTGACGTCGCGGCAGAGCACCAGCGAGCCGATGCGGGTGCCCTTCGGCTTCAGCGGGATCGCGCGCAGCTGGATGACCCCGCCGTTGCCCTCGACTTCGGTCTCCCGGGGCGCCCAGCCGCTGGCCAGTTTGACCAGGGCCTCGTCGACGGGGCCGCGGGAGGGGGCCAGTTCGGTGGTCGTGTCGCCGAGGTGCTGGCCGACGAGGTCGGAGGCGAGGCCGAGCCTGTGGTAGGCGGACAGGGCGTTCGGGGACGCGTAGGTCACCACGCCGTCGATGTCGACGCGGATCAGGCCGTCGCCGACCCGGGGAGAGGCGTCCATGTCGACCTGCTGGCCGGGGAACGGGAAGGAGCCCGCCGCGATCATCTGGGCCAGGTCGGAGGCGGACTGGAGGTAGGTCAGCTCCAGCCGGCTCGGTGTACGCACGGTGAGCAGGTTGGTGTTGCGGGCGATGACGCCCAGCACCCGCCCCTCGCGGCGCACCGGGATCGACTCGACGCGGACCGGTACCTCCTCGCGCCACTCCGGGTCGCCCTCGCGCACGATCCGGCCCTCGTCGAGCGCCGCGTCGAGCAGCGGGCGGCGGCCGCGCGGCACCAGGTGGCCGACCATGTCGTCCTGATACGAGGTCGGACCGGTGTTCGGGCGCATCTGGGCGACCGAGACGTACCGGGAACCGTCGAGGGTGGGAACCCACAGCACGAGGTCGGCGAAGGACAGGTCGGAGAGCAGCTGCCACTCCGAGACCAGCAGGTGGAGCCACTCCAGGTCGGTTTCACTGAGAGCGGTGTGCTGGCGTACGAGGTCGTTCATGGAGGGCACGTGGCGAGCGTACCCCGGGTATCGCCGATGACTTTCCCCACGGGAACGCGCGGGAGTACCCAGGAGAGGGCCCGGCGGCGTACTGTTGGAGGAAGTGACGGGAATCCGTGTGCCGTCATTGGATGGACAGAACAGAATGGTCTAGTCCACAATTGGCTTAAGCTTCCGCCCTCCCCGCACAGGAGGACGGATCGAGGTAAGCCGCGCGCTCTGCCCTGACCGCGCAGGCTCCTCCCACCGGCCGCCGGGAACCGCACACCCGACGGCCGTAAGTACTCCGGGCTACGGTGCCGGATGGGCTGAGGGTCCCGTCCTGCACCGTGGCCCAGAGGAACCCCGGCGCAACCACCGCCGCGTTACTCCTCGGGCCAGGCCCGCAGCGCCAGTGCCGCCACCGCCTCCAGCTCCTCCCGGGTCGCCCCGTCGCGCGACTGCTGGGACATCCCCTGAAGCACCGCTCCCGCGTAGCGGGCCAGCGCCCGCGCGTCCGTGTCCGCGGGGAGGGCTCCCGTGGCCACGTCGGCCCGGATGCGGCTCTCGAACATCACCAGGCTGGCGTCGCGCCGCTCCCGCAGGGCGCGGGCGACCTCGTCGGAGGTGGTGTTGACCGCCGCGCTGATCACCATGCAGCCCGGCGGGTGGGCCGGGTCGGTGTAGACCTCGGCGGCCTCGTGCAGGACCCGTCCGACGGCCGCGCGGGCGGTGGGCTCCTCGGCGAGCGCCACGGCCGCGAAGTCCGCGTACCGGCTGCCGTAGACCACCACGACCTCGTCGAAGAGCTTGCGCTTGTCCCCGAAGGCCGCGTAGAGGCTGGGGGCGCCGATGCCCAGGGCCCGGGTCAGGTCGGCGATGGACGTCGCCTCGTAGCCGCGGTCCCAGAAGGCGAGCATCGCCTTGTCGAGGGCGGCGTCGCGGTCGAAGGAGCGGGGCCTGCCGCGCTGTCCGGTCACCATGCGCCGATTCTATAGCGGCCGCTAGGGAATCTGGTACGTTCCTTTCTGTAGCGACCACTCAAGATTACTGAAGGGGGGCGCGCCATGGGCGTGCTCAAGGGGAAGACGGCACTGGTCACGGGCGGCAGCCGGGGCATCGGGCGGGCGGTCGCCCGGCGCCTCGCACGGGACGGGGCGCTGGTGGCGGTGCACTACGGGCACGACGGGGCGGCGGCGCGGGAGACGGTGGAGCTGATCGAGGCGGCCGGCGGGCGGGCGTTCGCGGTCCGGGCGGTACTCGGGGTGCCGGGGGACGCGCGGGCGCTCTGGGCGGCGTACGAGGCCCATCCCGCGCACACCGACGGGGTCGACATCCTGGTGAACAACGCGGGGACGGCCACCTTCGCGGGCATGGAGGAGACCGACGAGGAGGCGTACGACCAGATCCACGCGCTGAACGCCAAGGCCGCGTTCTTCGTGATCAAGCACGGGCTGGACCGGCTGCGCGACGGGGGCCGGATCGTGAACGTCACCGGCACGCCCGACATCGCCCTCCCCGCGATCCTGGCCACCGTCATGGCCAAGGGCGCGGTGAACGCCCTGACCCGGTCCCTGTCCGCGGCCCTCGCCCCGCGCGCGATCACCGTGAACTCGGTGGGACCGGGCATCACCGAAACCGACCTGAACGCGGCCTGGCTGGCGGATCCGGCGGCCCGGGCCCACGCGGCCTCCCGCTCGGTCTTCGACCGCGTCGGCACGGTGGAGGAGGTCGCCGACGTGGTGGCGTTCCTCGCCTCCGCGGACTCCCGCTGGGTGACGGGCCAGCACCTGGACGCGACGGGCGGCCTCCAGCTGGCCCTGCTCTAGCGCCGCGACCGGACAGGTCCGCCGGGAGGCCGCGGCCGGACTTCCGGACCACCATGGGAGGAGTGCGCGGAGCCGGACACGGGGGGTCCGGCTCTGCTAGATTGGTCTATACCACAAGACGTCCGCACCTCTCAGATCGGCAGGCCCCGCGTGGAAGTTGTCATCGTCCCGGACGCCAAGGCAGGCGGCGAGCTCATCGCGGAGGCCATGGCCGCACTGGTCCGCCGCAAGCCCGACGCCCTGCTCGGCGTGGCGACCGGCTCCACCCCGCTGCCGATCTACGAGGCCCTCGCGGCCCAGGTCACGGCGGGCCGGGTGGACGCCTCCCGCGCCCGGATCTGCCAGCTCGACGAGTACGTGGGCCTGCCGGCCGGGCACCCCGAGTCCTACCGCGCCGTCGTCCTGCGCGAGGTCGTGGAGCCGCTCGGCCTGTCCGAGTCCTCGTTCATCGGCCCGGACGGCTCCGCCGAGGACATCGTCGGGGCCTGCGAGGTCTACGACCGGGCCCTGGCGGCGGCCGGCGGCGTCGACCTCCAGCTGCTGGGCATCGGCACCGACGGGCACATCGGCTTCAACGAGCCGTGCTCCTCGCTGGCCTCCCGCACCCGCATCAAGACGCTGACGGAGCAGACCCGCGTGGACAACGCGCGCTTCTTCGACAACGACATAGACCAGGTGCCGCACCACGTCATCACCCAGGGCATCGGCACCATCCTCGACGCCCGCCACCTGGTGCTGCTGGCCACGGGAGAGGGCAAGGCCGAGGCCGTCGCGCAGACGGTGGAGGGTCCGCTCTCCGCGCTGGTCCCGGCCTCCGCGCTGCAACTGCACCGGCACGCCACCGTCGTCGTGGACGAGGCCGCCGCCTCGAAGCTGAAGCTGGCGGACTACTTCCGCCACACGTACGCGAACAAGCCCTCCTGGCAGGGCCTGTAGCCCGTACGGCGCGCCTCAGGGCCGGGGCCCCCGTCAGGGGGCGCCCGGCCCTTTCGCGTCCCCAGGGCCCTTTCGCGTCCCACGGGCCCTTCCCGCGTCCGGCGCGCAGAGCGGCGAAGCCGGGCACCCCCCGTAATGGGCTGCCCGGCTTCGTCGCGTACGGGGTGCTACACGCCGGCGATGACCTCGGCCGCCGCACGGCCGCAGACGCGCGAGGCGCCGTGCGTCGCGATGTACAGGGCCCCGCGGGGCTCGGCCCGCGGCAGGCCCATCTCGACGACGACCGTGTCGGGGCGGGCCGCGACCAGGGCGTCCACGGCCTCGGTCATCCACGGGTGCCGGTGGGCGTCGCGGACCACGGCGACGACCGTACGGTCCCCCGCGGCCGCCAGGACGTCCGCGGCGGTGGCCCCCTGCGGGTAGACGCCACAGGCGCTTCCCGGGAGCAGCGCGGCCAGTTCCGCGGCCACGCCCCACGGGGTCTCGTCGCCGACGGCGATGTTCGCGACGGGCGCGAGCGTGGCCACGTACGGCGTCGTGAGCGGGGCCGCCGAGCCGGTGACGGCCACCGCGCGGCGGGCCGCCGCGAGCCCGATGCCGGACGCGCGGCTCCCCTCCGGCCGCGCGTCCGGCCGGGCCGCGCCGGTCCACTCGGCCAGCGCGCGGACCCGGGCGGCGGCGTCGGCGAGCCGCTCCTCCGGGAGGGTCCCCTCGCGCACGGCGGCGACCAGCGCGTCGCGCAGCCGGAGCACGGTGGCCTCGTCGGCCAGGCCCCCGCCGACGCAGATGGCGTCGGCGCCGGCCGCGATGGCCAGGACCGAGCCGCGCTCGATGCCGTACGTCCCGGCGATGGCGTGCATCTCCATGCCGTCGGTGACGATCAGGCCCTCGTAGCCGAGCTCCTTGCGCAGCAGGCCGGTCAGGATCTGCGGGCTGAGCGTGGCGGGACGGGTCGGGTCCAGGGCGGGCACCAGGATGTGCGCGCTCATCACGGCCTTCGTGCCGGCCGCGACGGCCGCCTTGAAGGGGACCAGCTCGCGGGCCTGGAGGGTGCCCAGGTCCACGTCGATGCGGGGCAGCGCGTGGTGCGAGTCGACGTTGGTGTCGCCGTGGCCCGGGAAGTGCTTGGTGCAGGCGGCGACGCCGGCGGTCTGGAGGCCCTCGACGTAGGCGGCGGTGTGCCGGGCGGCGAGGTGGGTGTCGGCGCCGAAGGAGCGGACACCGATCACCGGGTTGTCCGGGTTGGAGTTGACGTCCGCGGACGGGGCCCAGTTGAGGTTGACCCCGCACTCGGCGAGCCGCAGGCCCAGCTCGTGGGCGACGGCGCGGGTCAGGTCGGTGTCGTCGACGGCGCCGAGGGCCAGGTTGCCGGGGAAGGACGAGCCGCCGCGGGCCTCCAGGCGGGTGACGTCGCCGCCCTCCTCGTCGATGGCGACCAGGACCTCGCCCCGCTCGGCGCGCAGCTGGGCGGTGAGCGCGGCCAGCTGCTCGGGCGAGGTGATGTTGCGGCCGAAGAGGCCGACGGCGGTGAGGCCCTCCGCGACCTGGCGCAGCAGCCAGGCGGGGGCGGTCGTGCCCTCGAAACCGGGCTGGAGGACGGCGAGCGCGTCGCGGGTCACCGTATCGGTGCGGTGCGCAAGGACAGTCATGGCGGCCGTTATCCCTTCACGGCGCCGGCGGTCATGCCGCCGACGGCCTTGCGCTGGAGGAAGATGAAGATGACGAGCACCGGGACCGCGAAGAGCGAGGAGGCGGCCATCGTGGCGCCCCAGTCGTTGCCGAAGGCGCTCATGAACTCGGTCAGCCACAGGGGCAGGGTCTGCGCGGACTTGTCCTTGTTGAGGATCAGGACCATCGCGAACTCGTTCCAGGCGGTGATGAAACCGAAGAGCGAGGTGGACATCAGACCGGGGGCGAGCAGCGGGAAGATCACCTTGCGGAAGGCCTGGCCGCGGGTACAGCCGTCGATCTGGGCGGCCTCCTCCAGCGTCACCGGGACGGCGGCGATGAAGCCGCGCAGGGTCCAGATGGTGAAGGGGAGGATCATCACGAAGTAGATCGCGGTGAGCAGCGGGAGGCTGTTCAGCATCTCGCTGTCGCGGGCGATCATGTACATCGCGATGACCATGACCTCCCAGGGGGCCATCTGCGCCATCATCACGGTCAGCACGAGGCCCTTGCGGCCCTTGAACTTCATCCGGGCGATGGCGAAGCTCGCGGCGAGGGCGACGAGCAGGGAGAGCAGGACGGCCCCGACGGTGACCAGGACGCTGTTGGAGACGTACGTCCAGAAGTTCTCGACCCCGGTGGCCTTGGTGAAGTTGTCCATCGTCGGGGCGAAGAAGAAGACGGGGTCCTTGGTGAGCATCTGGTCGGCGGGCTTGAGGGCCGACGAGAACATCCAGTAGACCGGGAAGACGAAGACGAGGGCCAGGAGCAGCGCGCCGGCGTTCTTGGCCACGGCTGCGGGGCGGACCGGCCGGCGGGTGCGGAGCCGCTGCGCGGGCTTCGCGGACGGGGCCGCGGGCTTCGGGGCGGTGGTCGTGCTCACTGCTCCTCCTCCTGCTTCAGGATCAGGCGGAAGTAGAAGGACATGACGATCACGAGGATGAGGATCGTCAGGACGGAGATCGCGGCGGCGAGGCCGTAGTGGGCCTGGCTCTGGCCTTCGACGTAGGCGAAGACCGGGAGGATCTCGGACGCGCGGTCCGGGCCGCCCTTCTTCATCGCGTACACCTGGGTGAAGGCCTTGAACACCCAGATCACCTCGAGGAACGTGGTGATGAGGAAGAACGGCTTGAGGTTCGGGAAGACGATCTTCCAGAAGGTCTGCCAGCCGTTGGCGCCGTCCATCCGGGCGGCCTCGTACAGCTCGCCGCCGACCGTGGTCAGTCCGGCGTACATGTTGAGGGCCACGAAGGGGATGGAGCCCCAGACCACCAGGATCGTGACGATCGTCAGGGTGGAGAGGCCGGTGTCGAACCAGTTGTGCTGCTCGTAGCCGGCGAAGCCGGCGGTGCGCATCACCCAGTTCATGACGCCGAACTGCTCGTCGAACAGCCACTGGAAGACCTGGACGGAGGCGACGATCGGCATGGCCCAGGCCATGACGAGGGCCATCGACAGGACCAGGCGCATCCACTTTCCGAGGCGGTTGAGCAGGACACCGATGAGGCTGCCGAGCACCATGATCAACAGGACGTTGGCGAAGGTGAAGGCGAAGCTTCGGACGACGACGGTCCAGAACGTCGTGTCGCCGAGCAGCTCGGTGTAGTTGCCGAACCCCGCGAACGGGTACTTCCGCTGGATGAACTCGATCTTGTTGATGTCCTGGAAGGACAGGATCACGTTCTTGATCAGCGGGTACAGCAGGAGTGTCGCGAGGCTGAGCACCGCGGGCCCGACCAGCAGGTAGGGCAACCACCCCGTGGGGAGCGACCTTCTGCCACCGCGAGGAGTCGTATGGCTGGAGCCGGGTGCGGTCGCGGGCACCTTGGGCGGCCGTCCGGCGGACTTCGGTGGTGCGTCCTGTGGAGCGCTGGTCGTCGCTCCCTGGGAGTGCACGGTCATGGCTTGGCTTCCTCGCGGTTGACTGTGGAGTCAAATGCGCGACCGGGGGTGCACTGGGAGGCGTGGGAGCGGGTGCTGCGCTCGGGCGCCGAGGCCGCGCGGAAGGCGGGGGAGGTCGCGGAACAGGCTTACTTCCATCACGAG
>NZ_JBEOXU010000102.1:0-23463 GCF_040296725.1 Streptomyces sp. NPDC002044 | reverse complement strand
TGTGCGCCCCCTGCGGGGGGGCGCGCCCCCGGCCGCGGGGGCCGGCTGCGCCCCCCCCCCCCCCGCGGGGGGGGCCCCCGCCCGCGCCGGCCCCCCCCGCCCCTCCGTCACCGCACGCGCGGGCGCGGGCCCACGGACGTCAGTTGTGGCCGAACTTCTTCTGCTTGCTCTTGTGCGCCATGTCCATCGGACTCGGCGCCTGGGCCATCGGCTCCGACGAGGACTCCGCCGAGCTCTTCGCCTGGTCCGGCGCGGACGAGCGGGCCTGCTGCTTCGACGGCTGCTTCTGGTTCTTGTTCTTGGCCATGGTGGAGCCTCCGTGAGGGTCGAGGGGCCAGGACGCCTTCACACTCACACAACGCCAGAAACCGCGCATTTTGGATCATTACTGCGTGTAGCCGAGGTCCCCTTCCGTGTGCCCTTCCGTGTCCCGCGTGAGATCCGCCACGCCGATGATCGAGTTCCGGCCGTCAACACCCTTGCGGTCGGGCAGACTCGGGGAATATCCAGAGGACCCCCACGGAAGAGGGTGGAACGCGTGGACCGCTGCGTCGTCCTGGTGGACGCCGGCTATCTGCTGGGCGCCGCCGCCAGCCTTCTCGCAGGGGAGCCCTCACGCTCCCGCATCACCGTCGACCATGCCGCCCTCATCCAGGGCCTGCGCGAGCGGGCCGAGGCCGACACCGAGCAGCCGCTGCTGCGCATCTACTGGTTCGACGGCGCACCCGACCGGGTGCCGCAGCCCGAGCACCGGCGGCTGCGCGTCATGCCCCGCGTCACCGTCCGCCTGGGCGCCCTGACCCGGAGCGACGGCCGCTGGGCGCAGAAGGGCGTCGACGCCGCCATGCACGCCGAGCTCACCGAACTGGCCCGCAACCGCGCCTGCTCCGACGTCGTGCTGGTGACGGGAGACGGCGACCTGCTGCCCGGACTGATGTCCGCCAAGGAGCACGGGGTGGCCGTCCACCTGTGGGCCGTCCAGGCCGCCGACGGCGACTACAACCAGTCCGAGGACCTCGTCGCCGAGGCCGACGAGCGCCGCGTGCTGGACCGTGCCTGGATCACCCGCGCCGTACGGGCCAGGGAACTCGCCGGACTGTGTTCTCCGCCGCCCGCCCCGCGCCCCGACATCGCCGCCATCCTCTCCGCCCCGCTGCCCGAGGCGGCGCTCGCCGAGGCCGCCCGCAACGGCACCGCCGCCGGGGAGGAGCGGCAGGACGGCGTACCGGTACCCCCGCCCGCCACCGCCGGGGGCAAGACCGTACCCACCCCCAAGGACCTCGCCGGCTCGCTGCGGGCCCCGGGGCAGCAGAGTGCCGGGCCGGCCGGAGCCAACGCCGGTCAGCCCCCGGCCGGCAGCGCCTTGCGCTGGTCCTCCGACAAGGGCTGGATCGACCGCGCGGGGCCGCTGGGTGAACCGGCCGAGACCGCCTCCCTCCCCACCCTCGCCCAGCTCACCAGCGCCGAGCAGCGCTGGGCGGACCGCGAGGAGGACATCACCACCGTCGGCGGCGACCCCTTCGAGGTCGGGCAGGTGTTCGCCCGGCGCTGGATGGAACGGCTCCCGGAGACCGTGCACCTCCAGAAGCTCGCCACGATGTACCCGCGCATCCCGCACCGCATCGACGGGGAGCTGCTGCGCTACGCCGCCCGGTTCGGGCTCCTCGCCCACAAGGACGACCAGATCGACGAGCACGACCGGTACGCCATCCGCGCCGGGTTCTGGCGGGAGATCGACGTCCGCGCGGCCGCCGAGCACGTGGCCGCCGTACCGGCCGCCCCGCCCGGAACCGGCCCTTCCGAGCCCGGAGCCGCGACGGCCCCGTCGGCCCCGGCGGCCGAGTAGGGGCGGGAACCCCGTAGGCTGCTCCCTCGTGAGCACGGGCACAGCACAGGCGGAACCCCGCGGGAAGCGCGGCACGGCAGCAGCCGCGGAAGCGGCCTCCGACGTGGTCTGCGCGGTGCGTGACCTGGTCAAGACCTATCCGGCGGTACGCGGTCGGCGCGGGGCCCCCGCCCTGCCCGAGACCCGCGCCACGGACGGCGTCCACCTCGACGTGCGGCGCGGCGAGATCTTCGGCCTCCTCGGCCCCAACGGCGCCGGAAAGTCCACGCTGGTCCGCCAGCTCACCGGGCTGATGCGGCCGGACGCGGGCACCGTGACCCTCCTCGGCCACGACCTCGTACGCCACCCCGGGCGGGCGGCCCGGCTGCTCGCCTACCTGGGGCAGGAGTCCACCGCCCTGGACGAACTCACCGTGTCCCTGGCCGCCGAGACCACCGGCCGGCTGCGCGGGCTCGACGTCCGCTCGGCGCGGGCCGCGCGCGACCGCGTACTGGACGAGCTCGGGCTGACCGAGATCGCCGGGCGGCCGCTGAAGAAGCTCTCCGGCGGACAGCGCCGCCTGGCCTGCTTCGCCGCCGCGCTGGTGGGGGAGCGCCCCTTCCTGGTCCTCGACGAGCCCACCACGGGCATGGACCCGATCGCCCGCCGGGCCGTCTGGTCGGCCGTGGACCGGCGGCGCGAGCGCCACGGCGCGACCGTCCTGCTCGTCACGCACAACGTCATCGAGGCCGAGACCGTCCTCGACCGGGTCGCCGTCATCGACCAGGGCAAGGTCATCGCCTGCGACACGCCGTCCGGGCTGAAGGCCAAGGTCTCCGGAGAGGTCCGCCTGGAGCTGGTGTGGCGCTCCGCCCCGCCGCTGGAGGTGCCGGAGGTCGCGGCGCTCGCCCCGTCGGCCGCCCAGTCCGGGCGCCGCTGGGTGCTGAGGCTGCCGCCGGAGGAGGCGCGGGCCGCGGTGGCCGCCGTCACCGGCGGGCCGGCCTTCGCCGCCCTCGACGATTTCACGCTGGCGACGCCGAGCCTGGAGGACGTCTACCTGGCCCTGGGCGGGCGGATGAAGGGTCTGGTCAAGTCGTGACTACCACTGCCGGGGACGCCGTGCGCGTCCCGGCCGAGGCCGTGTGCGCCCCCGCCGAGCTGGCGCCGAAGGCACGGTTCTTCCCCGCGCTGGCCGCCGTGTACCGGGCGCAGCTGTCCCGGGCGCGGGTGGCGCGCATCCCGCTGCTGTTCGTGGCCACCTTCCAGTCCGTCGGCATCATGATCCTGATGCGGGGCGTCGTGGACGGCGGCTCGGAGGCGCGGGCCGTCGTGGCCGGCTCCTCGGTGCTCGTCGTCGCCTTCGTCGCGCTGAACCTGCTCGCGCAGTACTTCGGGCAGCTGCGGGCCGGCGGCGGACTCGACCACTACGCCACCCTGCCGGTGCCGCCCGCCTCGGTGGTGCTGGGCGCCGCCGCCGCCTACGCCTCGTTCACCCTGCCGGGCACCCTGGTCACCGCCGTCTTCGGCTGCGTGCTCTTCGGGCTGCCGATGGGCGGGCTGTGGATCCTCGCCGCCGTGGTGCCGCTCGCCGGGGCCGCGCTGGCCGGGCTCGGGGCGGCCCTGGGGCTGCTCGCGCCGCGGCAGGAGCTGGCCACGCTGGCCGGGCAGCTCGGCATGTCCGCGGCGCTGCTGCTGGGGGTGCTGCCGCCGGAGCGGATGCCGGAGGTCATCGTGTGGGCGCGGGACCTGCTGCCGTCCACGTACGGGGTGGAGGCGTTCGCCCGTACCTTCGCGGCGGACCCCGACTGGGCCGTGGTCCTCTTCGACCTGGGCGTGTGCGCCGCCGTCGGCGTGCTGTCGCTGGCCCTCGCCACCTGGGCGTACCGCCGGGCGGCGGTCCGCTGAAGCCGGTGCCGGGCTTACCTGGCACGATGTGGGGGTGACCGAAGCCGTGACCCCGCCCTCCCCCTTCGACCCGCCGTCCCCGCCGCCCCGCAAGGCCGGCTGGGGCGACGCCGCCGTCACCCCGGCGGACGTCCGCGACGGCGCCGCCGTGGCCCTCGTGGTCGGTGTGGCCGGAGTGCTCCTCGGACTGCTGTGGGCGTGGCTGGCGCCGCGCGCGCAGTACGTCTCCAACGGGGAGGCCGTGTTTTTGCGGAACTCCGAGAGCGAGGCCCGGATCGGGGCCGACGGCACGTTCTTCCTGCTGGCGGCCGCTCTGGGCGTGCTGAGCGCCGTCGGCGTGTTCCTGTGGCGCCGGGCCGGCGGCGTGACCCTGGTGATCGGCCTGGCGGTCGGGTCCTGCTTCGCCGCGCTGGTGGGCTGGCGGCTCGGCCTGTGGCTGGGCCCGTCCGCGGACCTGGTCACCGCCGCGCGGCAGGCCGGCAAGGGGGTCCCGTTCGACGCGCCGCTCCAGCTGCTGGCGCACGGGGTGCTGCTCGCGTGGCCGATGGCCGCGGTGCTCGTGCACCTCGGGCTGACGGCCCTGTGGTCCCCGCACGACCCGGAACCGCTGCCGGAGTGGGCCGCCGCGCAGTACCCGCCGCCGCACGTCCACGCCGATCCGGCCGCGCCGGAGCCCCCGCGGGGCTGACCTCGCGCGACCCCCGCGGTCAGGCGCGGGCGATGGGGGCCAGGACGGCCCCCGTCAGAGCGGCCAGGTCCGCGGGGGTCAGCTCGACCTCCAGGCCCCGGCGGCCCGCCGACACGCAGATCGTGGCGCGGTCCGAGGCGGAGGCGTCCAGTACCGTGCGCAGCCGCTTGCGCTGCCCCAGCGGCGAGATGCCACCCCGGACGTAACCCGTCGTACGCTCCGCCAGCGCCGGATCGGCCATCGCCGCCCGCTTGCCGCCGACCGCCGTCGCCAGTGCCTTCAGGTCCAGGGAGCCCGACACCGGCACCACGGCCACCGTCAGGACCCCGTCCACGTCCGTGACCAGCGTCTTGAACACCTGCTCCGGCGACACGCCCATCGCCTCGGCGGCCTCCTCGCCGTACGAGGGGTGCGCCGGGTCGTGCGCGTACGCGTGGGTGGCGAAGGTGATCCCCGCCGCCGTCAGGGCCACGATCGCCGGGGTGCCCGCCGGCTGCGGCTTCTTCTTCGCCATCGGTCCGGGGCCGCCGTCAGTTCGGGCTCGTCGGGGAGCGGGTCAGGTCCACCGCCGGCAGCGACGGGAGGTGCCGGATCACCGCGGTCTCCGCGCGCAGCAGCTTCAGCTCCTCCGCCAGCCGCGTCGCCGTGTCCGGGGCCTGGAGCAGCCGCTGCTTCGCGGGGATGTCCAGCACCGCCGCCGCGGCCACCAGGTAGGAGACCACCGACGGTTCGTCGGGGAGGTCCGCGCCCGTCAGGGACCGCTCGCGGGCTCCGGCGAGGCGCTTCTGGTAGGCGCGGAAGGCCCGCAGGACCCCCTCGGCCAGGGCGCCGGCGCCCTCGCCCGCGTCCTCGGGGAGCTCTTCCAGCTCCGCCGTCAGGTAGGGACCCGAGGAGTCCACGGACACCAGGCGGACCCGGGTCGTGCCGGTCGCCAGGACCTCGAAGCTGCCGTCCTCCCGCTCCCGGATCGTCGCCGCGTCCGCGATGCAGCCCACCCGGTGGAACGCCTGGATCGGGTCCGCGCCGAAGCCGGCGGCCGGTCCCCGCTCGGGAAGGGCCGTCTGGTCGGGGAGGCCGGGCGCGGTCGGCGCCACCTCCCGGCCGTCGCGGATCGCGACGACCGCGAACCGGCGCGGCTCGGACTCGTCCGTCTTCAGCAGCTCGCTCATCATGGCGCGATAGCGCTCCTCGAAGATGTTCAGCGGGATGACGAGTCCCGGGAACAACACCGAGTTCAGCGGGAAGAGGGGCAGGCGAACGGTGGTCACGAGGCACAGGGTAATGGCCACGGACCCGGAGCCGTCACCCCCGCCTCAGCAGGCGCGACGCGCCCGCGGCCACCGTGGTGGCCAGGATCCAGCCCAGGATGACGAGGGCCGCCGCGCCCCACTGCCAGCCGCCCTCCACCTTCCAGTGCCCCTGCTGGCCGAGATCGATCACCGGCAGCAGGAGGTCGAGCGCGTACAGGGCCGCGTTCCAGTCGGGGTGCTCGTCCGCCTTGATCGGGGGCGGATCGTGCTGGGAGAACACCAGCGCGCCCGCCGCCCAGAGGACCACCATCCACAGCGCGGCCCGACCCGGCCGGTACCCGTAGACCACCGTCCAGTCCTGGAGGTACCCCCAGGCCCGCGCCGCCGGCGGCAGGGTGGTCCGGCGGCGGCGCTGTTTGGCCAGCAGCACCTGACGGGCGTCGGAGTCCTCGCCGCCGGCCCGCAGCACCGCGGCGAGCCGCTCGTACGGGTCCGGCGAGTACTCGGGGGTGGCCGCCTCCACCCAGGCCAGGCGCCGGGCGAGAGGGAAGTGGCCGCGGGGGGCGAGGGTCTCGTAGACGAAGCCCTCGATGGCGAGGCCGCCCGGGCCCGGCCAGCTGGTGGAGGTGTCGACCAGCTTGACCACCTTGGCCCCCGACACCACGACCCGCCCGCGCTCCGGCCGCTCGCCGACGAAGCGGAACTCGGGGGTCTGGATCCGGCGCAGCGATATCTCCTGCTCCTCGGTGAGGAGGAAGCGGGAGCCGTAGAAGTCGATCGCGTCGCCGAAGCGGCCGTCGTCCAGCCGCAGCCCGCCCCGGCACTCGAAGCGCTGCTGGCGCCGTCCGTTCGGCGGCATCAGGCCCAGCCCGTACGGGGGAGTGGAGGAGTTCGAGCCGGGCACGTGGTCCAGCGCGATCGAGGTCAGGTACAGGGTCCGCTCGACGGTCAGCTGCGGGGCGTTCAGCGCGAAACGCCCGTACGGATTGCGCAGGCGGGCCCCGCGCAGGTTCATCGACACGCCGACCTTCGCACCCCGCAGGCTCACCTCGCCGTACGTCTCCAGCATCTCGCCCTGGAAGTCCTGCGCGACCGACATGCCGTCGGCGACGACGGCCCGGCCCTTGTTGTCGCGCTGCACCACCGCCTGGCTGATCAGCAGGTCGGTGCCGATCTGCGCGTCGGTCAGCCGGATGCCCCGGGCCACCCGGCAGCGCGGCAGGTGCAGGTCTCCCTCGGTGTGCAGCCGGGCCGCCTCCAGCCGCGGGACCGCGCAGTTGACCAGGCGCAGCGTGCCGAAGCGGGCCTCCGAGAGCTGGATCTCACCGTCGAACCGGCAGGACTGGAGCTCCACGTACGGGGCCACGGCGCCGCCGGACAGGTCGAGCCGCCCCGTGATCCGGGCGCCGCGCAGCTTGAGCGAGGCCACCCGCCCCGGCACCGGAGACGGCCCGTGCAGCAACAGCAGCGCCACCACGTCGGCGCGGACGGCCCGCTCGGGCCCCCAGACGCGGTCGGCGTGCGGATCGTCCTCGTCGGCGGCCCGCGCGCTCAGGTCGCAGACCGCGCCCGTACGGAACGCCTCCCACATCCGTAGCTCGGGACCGCTGAGATCCGCCGGCGCTTCGCCCGGGCGTGCCTCGGCCATCGCGGTCCCCCTCCGCCGTCGCTGCGTGTAGGGGAACGCTAACGGGCGCCTGTGACACCCGGGGCGTGTATCAGCCAGTGATACAGGCGAACGGTGCCGCTGGGCGGTCTGAGAGAATTGGGGGGTGATCTCTCGTATCGACCTGCGCGGCGACTCCCTCCCCGAGGGGGGCGCCCTGCGCGATCTGCTGCCCCGTGCCGAGTTCGACGTGGAAGCCGCCCTGGAGAAGGTGCGGCCCATCTGCGAGGACGTCCATCATCGCGGCACGGCGGCGCTCATCGAGTACGCGCGGACGTTCGACGGGGTCGAGCTCTCGCAGGTCCGGGTACCCGCCGAGGCCCTCGCCGCCGCCCTGGATCAGCTGGACCCGGCCGTGCGCGCCGCCCTGGAGGAGTCGATCCGGCGCGCCCGGATCGTGCACCGCGCACAGCGCCGCACCGAGCACACCACCCAGGTGGTCCCCGGCGGAACCGTGACCGAGAAGTGGATTCCGGTGGATCGCGTGGGGCTGTACGCCCCGGGCGGCCGCTCGGTCTACCCCTCCTCCGTCGTCATGAACGTCGTCCCCGCGCAGGAGGCCGGCGTCCCGTCGATCGCCCTCGCGTCCCCGCCCCAGAGGCCCGCCTTCGACGGGGACCCCTTCGGGGGCCTGCCGCACCCGACGATCCTCGCCGCGTGCGCCCTGCTCGGCGTGGACGAGGTGTACGCCGTGGGCGGCGCCGTGGCCGTCGCGATGTTCGCGTACGGCACCGAGGACTGCCCGCCGGTCAACATGGTGACCGGCCCCGGCAACATCTGGGTCGCCGCCGCCAAGCGCTACTTCACCGGCCGCATCGGCATCGACACCGAGGCCGGGCCGACCGAGATCGCGGTCCTCGCCGACTCCACGGCCGACCCCGTGCACGTCGCCGCCGACCTGATCAGCCAGGCCGAGCACGACCCGCTGGCCGCCGCCGTCCTCGTCACCGACTCCGAGGACCTCGCGGCCGCGGTCGAGAAGGAGCTGGAGCCGCAGGTCGCCGCGTCCAAGCACATCGAGGACCGGATCAAGCCGGCACTCGCCGGCCGCCAGTCCGCGATCGTGCTGGTCGACAGCCTGGAGGACGGCCTCAAGGTCGTCGACGCGTACGGCGCCGAGCACCTGGAGATCCAGACCGCCGACGCCGCCGCCTGGGCCGCCCGCGTCCGCAACGCCGGCGCGATCTTCGTCGGTGCCTGGTCCCCGGTCTCGCTGGGCGACTACTGCGCCGGATCGAACCACGTGCTGCCCACCGCGGGCTGCGCCTGCCACTCCTCCGGCCTGTCCGTGCAGTCCTTCCTGCGCGGCGTCCACATCGTCGACTACACGCGCGACGCCCTCGCCGAGGTGACCCACCACGTGGTGGCCCTGGCCGAGGCCGAGGACCTGCCCGCGCACGGCGCCGCCCTGAAGGCGCGCTTCGAGTGGAAGGTCCCCCAGCGGTGACCGCCGACCTCGGCATCGACGACCTGCCCGTCCGCGACGAGCTGCGCGGCAAGACCCCGTACGGCGCCCCGCAGCTCGACGTGCCCGTCCAGCTCAACACCAACGAGAACCCGTACGGCCTCCCCGAGGAGCTCGTCGCGCGGATCGCCGAGCGCGTGGCCGACGCCGCCCGCACCCTCAACCGCTACCCCGACCGGGACGCCGTCGAGCTGCGCACCGAGCTGGCCGCCTACCTCACGCGCACCGGCAAGCACCCGGTCGCCCGGGAGAACGTGTGGGCCGCCAACGGATCCAACGAGGTCCTCCAGCAGCTGCTGCAGACCTTCGGCGGTCCCGGCCGCACCGCGATGGGCTTCGAGCCCTCGTACTCGATGCACGCGCTGATCGCCCGCGGCACCGGTACCGGCTGGATCTCCGGCCCGCGCCGGGAGGACTTCAGCCTGGACGCGGAGGCCGCGGAGCGGGCCGTCGCCGAGCACGCCCCCGACGTCGTGTTCATCACCTCGCCCAACAACCCCACGGGCACCGCGGTCGGGGCGGAGACCGTCCTGGCCCTCTACGAGGCCGCCCAGGCCGCCAAGCCCTCGATCGTGATCGTGGACGAGGCGTACGTGGAGTTCAGCCACCGGGACTCGCTCCTGCCCCTCATCGAGGGCCGGCCGAACCTCGTGGTCTCCCGGACCATGTCCAAAGCCTTCGGCGCCGCCGGACTGCGCCTGGGCTACCTCGCCGCGCACCCCGCCGTCGTGGACGCCGTCCAGCTGGTGCGCCTGCCGTACCACCTGTCGGCCGTCACCCAGGCGACCGCGCTGGCCGCCCTGGAACACACCGACACCCTGCTCGGCTACGTCGAGCAGCTCAAGGCCGAGCGCGACCGGCTCGTCACCGAGCTGCGGGGCATCGGCTACGAGGTCACCGAGTCCGACGCGAACTTCATCCAGTTCGGCAGGTTCCCGGACTCCCCCACCGCATGGCAGAAGATCCTCGACCGGGGCGTCCTGGTCCGGGACAACGGCGTGCCGGGCTGGCTGCGGGTCACCGCCGGCACCCCGGCCGAGAACGACGCGTTCCTGGAAGCGGTTCGCGCACTGAAGAAGGAGCAGCAGGCATGAGCCGCATCGGACGGGTCGAGCGCACCACGAAGGAGACCTCGGTCGTCGTCGAGATAAACCTCGACGGAACCGGCAAGGTCGACGTCTCGACGGGCGTGGGCTTCTACGACCACATGCTCGACCAGCTCGGCCGCCACGGCCTCTTCGACCTCACGGTCAAGACCGAGGGCGACCTGCACATCGACAGCCACCACACCATCGAGGACAGCGCCCTCGCCCTCGGCGCCGCCTTCAGGCAGGCCCTCGGCGACAAGGTCGGCATCTACCGCTTCGGCAACTGCACCGTGCCGCTCGACGAGTCCCTCGCCCAGGTGACCGTCGACCTGTCCGGCCGCCCGTACCTCGTGCACACCGAGCCCGAGAACATGGCGCCGATGATCGGCGCGTACGACACGACGATGACCCGGCACATCTTCGAGTCCTTCGTCGCGCAGGCCCAGATCGCCCTGCACATCCACGTCCCGTACGGCCGCAACGCCCACCACATCGTGGAGTGCCAGTTCAAGGCCCTGGCCCGCGCCCTGCGCTACGCCGCGGAGTTCGACCCGCGCGCGGCCGGCATCCTGCCCTCCACGAAGGGCGCCCTCTAGCCGTGAACGGCCTCAACACCATCCTGATCGTCCTCGGCCTCTTCCTGGCCGGCGGCGTCTACTCCTTCCAGAAGCAGAAGATGCCCAAGTCGGTCATCATCCTGCTCGCCATCAGCTCCGCGATGTGCCTCGCCGCCGGAGTCCTGCGTATCCAAGGGATCTGGGAATGAGCACGGCCGGACCCACCAAGAAGGTCGTCGTCTTCGACTACGGCTTCGGCAACGTCCGCTCCGCCGAGCGCGCCCTCGCGCGCGTCGGCGCGGACGTGGAGATCACCCGCGACTACGAGCGGGCGATGGACGCCGACGGGCTCCTCGTCCCCGGCGTCGGAGCCTTCTCCGCCTGCATGAAGGGCCTCAAGGACGCCCGCGGCGACTGGATCATCGGCCGCCGGCTCTCCGGCGGCCGCCCGGTCATGGGCATCTGCGTCGGCATGCAGATCCTCTTCGAGCGCGGCATCGAGCACGGCGTCGAGACCGAGGGCCTCGACGAGTGGCCCGGCACGGTCGGCCCGCTCAAGGCCCCGATCGTCCCCCACATGGGCTGGAACACCGTCCGGGCCCCGGCCGACAGCCAGGCTTTCGCCGGCCTGGACACCGACGCCCGGTTCTACTTCGTGCACTCCTACGCGGCGCGCGAATGGAGCCTGGAGGTCACCAACCCCGCCATCCGCGCCCCCCGCGTCACCTGGGCCACCCACGGCGAGCCCTTCGTCGCGGCGGTGGAGAACGGGGCCCTGTGGGCCACCCAGTTCCACCCCGAGAAGTCCGGCGACGCCGGAGCGCAGCTCCTCACCAACTGGATCGAGACCCTCTGATGCCCGTGTCCTCAGCGAAGCTGGAACTCCTCCCCGCGGTCGACGTCCGCGACGGACAGGCCGTCCGCCTCGTGCACGGCGTCTCCGGCAGCGAGACCTCCTACGGCTCCCCGCTGGAGGCGGCCCTCGCCTGGCAGGCCGCCGGCGCCGAATGGCTCCACCTGGTCGACCTCGACGCGGCCTTCGGCACCGGCGACAACCGCGCCCTGGTCGCCGAGATCACCGGCGCGATGGACATCAAGGTCGAGCTGTCCGGCGGCATCCGCGACGACGTCTCGCTCGCCGCGGCCCTCGCCACCGGCTGCACCCGCGTCAACCTCGGCACCGCCGCCCTGGAGACCCCCGAGTGGGCCGCCAAGGCCATCGCCGACCACGGCGACCGCATCGCCGTCGGCCTCGACGTCCGCGGCACCACCCTCAAGGGCCGCGGCTGGACCAGCGAGGGCGGCGACCTGTACGAGGCCCTGGCCCGCCTGGACTCCGAGGGCTGCGCCCGCTACGTCGTCACCGACATCGGCAAGGACGGCACGCTCACCGGCCCCAACCTGGAGCTGCTGAAGAACGTCTGCGCCGCCACCGACCGGCCCGTCGTGGCCTCCGGCGGCATCTCCTCCCTGGACGACCTGCGGGCGCTCTGCGAGCTGGTCCCGCTGGGCGTCGAGGGCGCGATCGTCGGCAAGGCCCTGTACGCCAAGGCCTTCACCCTGGAAGAAGCCCTGAAGGTGGTCTCCGCATGAGCTCCGACTCCGTACGCCGCATCTCCTCAGGCGGCGCCTACGAGGACGTCATCGGCTACTCCCGCGCCGTTCAGCTCCCGAACGGCCTGGTCCTGGTCTCCGGGTGCACCGCGGCCGACGCCGGCGGCCCGTACGACCAGACCATCGGCGCCTTCGGCGTCGCCTTCAAGGCCCTCGCCCAGGCCGGGCTCGGCCCCGAGCACGTGGTCCGCACCCGCCTGTACCTCACCCACGCCCGCGACGTGGAGGAGGTCGGCCGCGCCCACAAGGAACTGCTCGACGCCGTCCGGCCCGCCGCCTCCATGATCATCGTGTCCGGGTTCGTCGACCCGGGCATGGTCGTCGAGGTGGAGGTCGAGGCGTACGGCCCGGTCCCGGCCGGTGCCGGCGCCGCGACCGGGTCCGGGGAGGCGTCGGCATGACGCTGGCCGTACGCGTGATCCCCTGCCTGGACGTGGACAACGGCCGGGTCGTCAAGGGCGTCAACTTCCAGAACCTGCGCGACGCCGGCGACCCGGTGGAGATGGCCAAGCTGTACGACGCCGAGGGCGCCGACGAGCTGACCTTCCTCGACATCACCGCGTCCTCCGGCAACCGCGAGACCACCTACGACGTGGTGCGCCGCACCGCCGAGCAGGTCTTCATCCCGCTGACCGTCGGCGGCGGCGTCCGCACCGCGGACGACGTGGACAAGCTGCTGCGGGCCGGCGCGGACAAGGTCGGCGTGAACACCGCCGCCATCGCCCGCCCCGAGCTGATCCAGGAGATCGCGGAGCGCTTCGGCCGGCAGGTCCTCGTCCTGTCCGTCGACGCCCGCCGCACCGCCTCCGGCTCCTTCGAGGTCACCACGCACGGCGGCCGCAAGGGCACCGGCATCGACGCCGTCGAGTGGGCCCACCGGGCCGCCGAGCTGGGCGCCGGGGAGATCCTGCTGAACTCGATGGACGCGGACGGCACCAAGGACGGCTACGACACCGAGATGATCGCGGCCGTACGCCGGCACGTGACCGTCCCGGTGATCGCCTCCGGCGGCGCGGGCAGCCTCGCGCACTTCCCGCCGGCCATCGCGGCGGGCGCGGACGCGGTGCTGGCCGCGTCGGTGTTCCACTTCGGCGACCTGCGGATCTCCGAGGTCAAGACGGCCCTGCGCGAAGCGGGCCACCCGGTCCGCTGACCGTTCCGCGACACGCCCGGCCCCGGTGGCCCCGCCCGACGGGCGGGGCCACGGGTCGTCACAGGCCCAGTTCCGCCGTGGTCAGTTCCGCGACCGCCGTCTTGTCCCCGTCCAGGGACACCGCGGCGGAGCCCTGGCGGCCGAAGCAGAACAGCGTCAGCTCGCCCGGCTCACCCGTCACCGTCACCACCGGTACGCCCTTGCGCGCCACCGCCGTGCGGCCGTCGGGCCGCCGCAGGACCAGCCCCACCGGCGAGCGCCGCCCCGTCAGGCGGGCCAGCTTCTCCAGCCGGGACCACAGGGAGTCCGAGAACACCGGGTCCAGCTCCCGCGGCGACCAGTCGGGCTGCGCCCGCCGGACGTCCTCCGCGTGCACGTAGAACTCCACCGCGTTCGCCGCCTCGTCGATCTGCTTCAGCGCGTACACGGAGAACTTCGGCGGGCCGGTGCGGATCAGCCGGACGAGCTCCTCGTACGGCTTGGCCGTGTACTCCTCCATCGTCTTGTCCAGCCGGGCCTTCAGCGCGTTCAGCAGCAGCCCGCCCGCCGCGTCCGGCCGCCGCTCGCGGACCACGACGTGCGCCGCGAGGTCCCGGCACGTCCAGCCTTCGCACAGGGTCGGCGCCTCCGGGCCGGCCGCCTCCAACAGGTCCGCCAGCAAGAGGCGTTCGCGCTTCGCATGGGTAGACATGCGGGCCAGCCTACGGCCGGAACCCGCCTTGTGCCCGCCCATCAGGCGGACAGTGATCCGTACCGGCGCCCGCCGCCCGGCACAATGGCCGCATGGTTACGTCCCCCCGCCCCGGCAGCCTCGACCCCGCCATCGCCGCGCGCCTCAAGCGTTCCGCCGACGGCCTGGTACCGGCCATCGCCCAGCAGTACGACACCGGTGAGGTGCTCATGCTCGGCTGGATGGACGACGAGGCCCTGCACCGCACCCTGACCACCGGCCGCTGCACCTACTGGTCGCGCAGCCGTCAGGAGTACTGGGTCAAGGGGGATACTTCCGGCCACTTCCAGCACGTGAAATCCGTCGCCCTCGACTGCGACGCCGACACCGTGCTCGTCAAGGTCGACCAGGTCGGAGCCGCCTGCCACACCGGCACCCGCACCTGTTTCGACGCCGACGTCCTTCCGACCGCCGCAGCCGAGAACAGGTAGGTTCGCACCGCCATGGATCTTGAGACGTTCCGCAAGCTCGCGGCCGACCGCCGCGTCATCCCCGTGAGCCGCAAGCTGCTGGCCGACGGGGACACCCCCGTCGGGCTCTACCGCAAGCTCGCCGCCGAACGCCCGGGGACCTTCCTGCTGGAGTCCGCCGAGAACGGCCGCTCCTGGTCCCGCTACTCCTTCGTCGGCGTCCGCAGCGACGCGACCCTGACCGTCCGCGACGGGGAGGCCCACTGGATCGGCACCCCGCCCGTCGGCGTGCCCACCGGCGGCGACCCGCTCGACGCCCTGCGCGCCACCGTCGAGGCCCTGCACACCCCCCGCGATCTCGCCGGCGGCATGCCGCCCTTCACCGGCGGCATGGTCGGCTACCTCGGCTACGACATCGTGCGCCGCCTGGAACGCATCGGCGAGCACACCCGGGACGACCTGGAACTGCCCGAGCTGACCATGCTGCTCACCTCCGACCTGGCGGTCCTGGACCACTGGGACGGCACCGTCCAGCTCATCGCGAACGCCATCAACCACAACGCCCTCGACTCGGGCGTGGACGAGGCGTACGCCGACGCCGTGGCCCGCCTCGACGCGATGGAGGCCGACCTCTCCCGCCCGGCCCCCTACACGCCCGCCCCGCTGCCCGCCTCCGAGCTGCCCGAGTACTCCGCGCTGTGGGGAGGCGAGAAGTACCAGGCCGCCGTCGAGGACATCAAGGAGCGCATCCGCTCCGGCGAGGCTTTCCAGGTGGTGCCCTCGCAGCGGTTCGAGACCCCCTGCCACGCCTCCGCGCTGGACGTCTACCGGGTGCTGCGGGCCACCAACCCGTCCCCGTACATGTACCTCTTCCGCTTCGAGAACGGCTTCGACGTCGTCGGCTCCAGCCCCGAGGCCCTGGTCAAGGTCGAGGACGGCCGGGCCATGGTCCACCCCATCGCCGGCACCCGCCACCGCGGCGCCACCCCGCAGGAGGACCACGACCTCGCCGAGGAGCTGATGGCCGACCCCAAGGAGCGCGCCGAGCACCTCATGCTCGTCGACCTCGGCCGCAACGACCTCGGCCGGGTCTGCGAGCCGGGCTCCGTCGAGGTCGTCGACTTCATGTCCGTCGAGCGGTACTCGCACGTCATGCACATCGTGTCCACGGTCACCGGCCGCGTCGCCGAGGGCAAGACCGCCTTCGACGTGCTCACCGCCTGCTTCCCGGCCGGCACCCTCTCGGGGGCGCCGAAGCCCCGGGCCATGCAGATCATCGAGGAGCTGGAGCCCTCCCGGCGCGGCCTGTACGGCGGCTGCGTCGGCTACCTCGACTTCGCCGGGGACTCCGACACCGCCATCGCCATCCGCACCGCGCTGCTGCGCGACGGGACGGCGTACGTCCAGGCGGGCGCCGGGGTCGTCGCCGACTCGGTGCCCGAGCTGGAGGACGCGGAGTGCCGCAACAAGGCGGCCGCCGTGCTCCGCGCGGTGGGAGCGGCGAACCGCCTCCACGGCTCCTGAGGGCGTAGGGGATAGTGGGGTACGTGAGTGCCGTACCCCCGCCCCGAAACGATTCCGCCGCCGAGAGCGCCGACGGCCCCGAAGCCGACGGAGCCCCCGGCTCCGCCGACGCGTCCGCACCCGCCGCCGACGCGTCCGCCGACAGCCGGGGCGGCCGCCGCAGTGTGGCCGCCGCCCTGCTGCTCGGCGCCCTCGGCGCCACCGTCGTCCTCCTGGCCTCCGGCCGGACCTGGGCGCGCGGCACCGCCGCGGTCGGCGTGGACGCGCTGCCGCTCGCGGCCGACGGGCGGGACGTCACCGGCCTCCCCGCCGCCCTGGCCATCGTGGGCCTCGCGGCCCTGGTCGCGGTGTTCGCCGTGCGCGGCCGCAGCCGGCTCCTGGTGTCCGGCCTGCTGGCGCTCAGCGGCCTGGGCGCGGCCCTGGCGGCCGTCCTCGGCGCCGACGGCCGCCAGGCCCTGGACGCGCAGGCTGCCCGTACGACCGCGGACACCGCCGCGCACGTGGCGGGCCTGACCCACACGGCGTGGCCGTACGTCACGGCCGCCGGCGCGGTCCTGATCCTGGCCGCCGGCCTGCTGGCGCTGCGCTTCGGCCGGAGCTGGCCTTCGATGGGCGGCCGCTACGAGCGTGACGGCAGCCCCCGAACCCGCAAGGCCGCGGCGATTGACCCGGACCGGCCCGAGGATCTGTGGAAGGCTCTGGACCGCGGCGAGGACCCGACCCGCTGAACGATCCCCCCGCGCGGTGCGGGACAATGACACCGAGCGTTCGACACAGCACGTGCGACAGAGCAACGAGGAGCAACTCATGGCGGGCACTAGCCACGGACACACCCCGGCCGCCTGGACCGGTGTAATGATCGCCTTCATCGGTTTCTGCATCTCCGGCGCCTTCATGGTGCTGGCGAACCCGCTCGGCTTCTGGGCCGGCCTCGTCGTCGTCGTACTCGGCGGTGTCGTGGGCATGGGGATGCGGGCCGCGGGCATGGGTGCGCCGAAGGCCACCCACCGTGATCTCGCCGAGGTCATCGCCGCGTCCAAGGTCCCGGCCAAGGTCTGAGGATCCGGCGCATCCGAAAGGCGCGGCCCGTCGGGCTGCGCCTTTTGTCATGAGCGGAGAGAATCAGCGCGTGGACGCCTCTCGCACCCCCGAACCCGTGCCCCCGCCGGTGGCGCGCGTACCGCCGCCCGGCGCACGGGCCTCCGCGGCCCGCCGGCTGGCCGCCCCGGCGCTCACCCTGGCCGCCGCCGTCGGCGCCTTCGCGTACGTGGGCGCCGTGGACCCCAACGAGCCCGGCCACTATCCGGTCTGCCCGCTCTTGCGGCTGACCGGGGTGCTGTGCCCCGGCTGCGGCGGCCTGCGCAGCGCGCACGCGTTCGCCCACGGCGATCTGATCACAGCTTTCGGGGCAAATGCCCTCGCCGTCGTCGGCTACTTCGCGTTCGCGGGATTCCTGGCCCTGTGGCTGGTTCGCGCCGTCCGCGGCGGGCCCGTCCCGACTCCCGTGCCGAAGCCGCTGCACTGGTGGGGTCTGGGCGTCGCGGCGCTGGTCTTCGCCGTCGTCCGGAACCTTTCCTTCGGCTCCGCCCTGGCGCCCTGAGGCCCGTACGCAGGGCAAATGAAGCCCGCATTCCGAATGTCCAGTTACTGGGACGGCGTCATCCGGGTGCCGAGCCGAGGCGTCCTGCGGATACCATTTGAGTGCCGACCTTGCTGTGGAACGTGTCTGCAAGGCGGCCGACCGTCATCGACCCGGAAGGGGGCCGCTCGCGTGAGTGTGCTCGACGAGATCATCGAAGGGGTCCGCGAAGACCTTGCCGAACGGCAGTCCCGCGTCAGCCTCGACGAGCTCAAGGAGCGTGCCGCCAAGGCGCCCCAGGCCAAGGACGGCGTCGCCGCGCTGCGCGGTGACAGCGTCAAGGTGATCTGCGAGGTCAAGCGTTCCAGCCCGTCCAAGGGCGCGCTGGCCGCCATCGCCGATCCGGCAGGGCTCGCCGCCGACTACGAGGCGGGCGGTGCGGCGGTCATCTCCGTCCTCACCGAGCAGCGCCGCTTCGGTGGCTCCCTGGCCGACCTGGAGGCCGTCCGCGCCCGCGTGGACATCCCGATCCTGCGCAAGGACTTCATCGTCACGGCGTACCAGCTCTGGGAGGCCCGTGCCTACGGCGCCGACCTGGCGCTGCTGATCGTCGCGGCCCTGGAGCAGGAGGCCCTCGTCTCCCTCATCGAGCGGGCCGAGTCCATCGGCCTGACCCCGCTCGTCGAGGTCCACGACGAGGAGGAAGTGGAGCGCGCGGTCGCCGCCGGCGCCAAGATCATCGGCGTCAACGCCCGCAACCTCAAGGACCTCAAGGTCGACCGCTCCGTCTTCGAGCGCGTCGTCCAGGAGATCCCGGCCCACATCGTCAAGATCGCCGAGTCCGGCATCCGCGGGCCGCACGACCTGATCGCCTACGCCAACGAGGGCGCCGACGCCGTCCTGGTCGGGGAGTCCCTGGTGACCGGCCGCGACCCGAAGTCGGCCGTGGCCGACCTCGTCGCCGCCGGCGCCCACCCCGCACTGCGCCACGGGCGGAGCTGACCCGTCCCGTGGCCCACGACCGCCCCTGCGTCCGCACCCGACCCGGCCTCCGCGGCCGGGCCGGAGTGCCGACGGCCCACGCGCCGCTGGCGCGCGGCTGCCGCCCTCGCGGCTGCCGCGCCCCGGCACGGCGCGTGCACGGGCGGCGGGTCCGGTACGTGATCGGCTCCGAACCGGGTCAGGTCAACGGCATGCGATGGCGGCGCACCAGCGCGCCGTAGACGAGGAACGCCGCGCGGCGAGTGCCGCGCCGGATCCCCGCTCGGCCCTGTGCCCCCGAGCCGCCGGCTCCGGGCACGGGCCGCTCCGTACCGTACGCACGCCACGCCCCAGCGGGGTTTGAGCGTCACGGGCGGGCGGCGCAATACGGTGAAGAGCACCCCGCCGCATCTCGCACCCCGTAGGAGCACTGGACATGTCCAGCGAGTTCTTCATTCCGGACCCGGAGGGTCACGTCCCCAACGCCGAGGGTTACTTCGGTGCCTTCGGCGGCAAGTTCATCCCGGAGGCGCTCGTCGCCGCCGTGGACGAGGTCGCCGTCGAGTACGAGAAGGCCAAGGGGGACCCGGCCTTCGCGGCCGAGCTCAACGAGCTGATGGTCCACTACACCGGCCGGCCCAGCGCCCTCACCGAGGTGCCCCGCTTCGCGGAGCACGCGGGCAACGCGCGGATCTTCCTCAAGCGCGAGGACCTCAACCACACCGGCTCGCACAAGATCAACAACGTGCTGGGCCAGGCGCTGCTCACCAAGCGCATGGGCAAGACCCGCGTCATCGCCGAGACCGGCGCCGGTCAGCACGGCGTGGCCACCGCCACCGCCTGCGCGCTCTTCGGCCTCGACTGCACCGTCTACATGGGCGAGATCGACACCCAGCGCCAGGCCCTGAACGTGGCCCGCATGCGGATGCTGGGCGCCGAGGTCATCGCGGTGAAGTCCGGCTCCCGGACCCTGAAGGACGCCATCAACGAGGCGTTCCGCGACTGGGTCGCCAACGTGGACCGGACCCACTACCTCTTCGGCACGGTCGCCGGCCCGCACCCCTTCCCGGCCATGGTGCGCGACTTCCACCGCGTCATCGGCGTCGAGGCCCGCCGCCAGATCCTGGAGCGCGCGGGACGGCTGCCCGACGCCGTCGCGGCCTGCGTCGGCGGCGGTTCCAACGCCATCGGCCTCTTCCACGCCTTCATCCCGGACGCGGACGTGCGGCTGGTCGGCTTCGAGCCCGCCGGCCACGGCGTCGAGACCGGTGAGCACGCGGCCACGCTGACCGCGGGCGAGCCCGGCATCCTGCACGGCTCCCGCTCGTACGTCCTCCAGGACGAGGAGGGCCAGATCACCGAGCCGTACTCCATCTCGGCCGGCCTGGACTACCCCGGCATCGGCCCGGAGCATTCCTACCTGAAGGACTCCGGCCGCGCCGAGTACCGCGCGGTCACCGACGACGCCGCCATGCAGGCCCTGCGGCTGCTGTCGCGCACCGAGGGCATCATCCCGGCCATCGAGTCGGCGCACGCGCTGGCCGGAGCCCTGGAGCTGGGCAGGGAACTGGGCGGGGACGGACTCATCGTGGTCAACCTGTCCGGCCGCGGCGACAAGGACATGGACACCGCCGCCCGCTACTTCGGCCTGTACGACGCCGACGGGGAAGTCGCCGAGAACGAGTTCTCCGAAGGGGACGACAAGTGAACGCCACCACCCCCGCCGGAACGGGAACCGGCACCGTCGACCTGCTCAGCGCGACCCTCGCCAAGGCGAAGGCCGAGGACCGGGCGGCCCTCGTCGCCTACCTCCCGGCGGGCTTCCCGACGGTCGACGGCGGCATCGAGGCCGTCAAGGCCGTCGTCGCGGGCGGCGCCGACATCGTCGAGATCGGTCTCCCGCACAGCGACCCGGTCCTGGACGGCCCGGTCATCCAGACCGCCGACGACATCGCCCTGCGCGGCGGCGTGAAGATCGCCGACGTGATGCGGACCGTACGGGAGGCCCACGCGGCCACCGGCGTCCCCGTCCTGGTGATGACCTACTGGAACCCCATCGACCGCTACGGCGTCGAGCGGTTCACCGCCGAGCTGGCCGCGGCGGGCGGCGCCGGCTGCATCCTGCCCGACCTGCCGGTCCAGGAGTCCGCCCTGTGGCGGGAGCACGCGGAGAAGCACGGTCTGGCGACCGTCTTCGTCGTGGCCCCCAGCAGCAAGGACGCGCGCCTGGCCACGATCACCGCGGCCGGCTCCGGTTTCGTCTACGCCGCGTCCCTGATGGGGGTCACCGGCACCCGCGAGTCGGTCGGCAACCAGGCCCAGGACCTGGTGACACGCACCCGCGCCACCACCGACCTGCCGGTCTGCGTGGGGCTGGGCGTCTCCAACGCCGTCCAGGCCAAGCAGGTCGCCGCCTTCGCCGACGGAGTCATCGTCGGCTCGGCCTTCGTGAAGCTGCTGCTGGACGCGCCGGACCTGCCGGCCGGGCTGGCCGGGGTGCGCGCGCTTGCGGCCGAGCTTGCGGAAGGCGTACGCAGGAGCTGACGCGGAGCGGTTTCCGGACGGGTTCTGTAGCCCGATCGGGTGGAAGTGGGGGCAGGGAGGCACGCGAGTGCCTCCCTGCTTCGTTTGGCCGAACGTGAGCGACAAGAACGACGGTGCGAACCGCGATGCGACGAAACGATCGGCCCGGGAGCGACTCCAGGAGGAGCGCCAGCGGGAGAAGGCCCGGGACAAGCGCCGGCGGACCCTCGTCGTGTCGGCGGCGGTGGTGGGCGTCCTCGGCCTGGCCGCCGTCGTCGGCCTGATCGCGGCCAACACCGGCAAGAGCGGCGGCGACAAGGCGGGCCCGGTGGTCGCCCCCTCGGGGGCCACCGGCAAGGACGCGCTCGCCATCCAGACGGGCAAGGGCGAGGCGAAGTCCACCCTCACCGTGTGGGAGGACTTCCGCTGCCCCGCCTGCAAGGGCTTCGAGGACCAGTACCGGGACGTCGTCCACGACCTGGAGGCCAAGGGCCTGCTCAAGGTCGACTACCACATCGTCACGCTCATCGACGGGAACATGGGCGGCAGCGGCTCGCTGAAGTCGGCCAACGCCGCGGCCTGCGCGCAGGACGCCGGCAAGTTCTCCGCGTACCACGACGTGCTCTTCCAGAACCAGCCGGAGGAGGTCGACGACGCCTTCGGCAAGAACGCCAGGCTGCTGGAGCTGGCGGGCAAGGTGGAGGGTCTGGACACCCCCGCGTTCCGGGCCTGCGTGGAGGAGGGCACCCACAACAGCTGGGTGGGCAAGTCGCAGGAGGCCTTCCGGGCGGGCAAGTTCCGGGGGACCCCGACCGTGCTCCTCGACGGCAAGGACATCTTCGCCGACCAGGCGAACCCGCTGACCCCGCAGAAGCTCAAGGAGAAGGTGGAGGCCGCGGGGAAGGGGACGGGCAAGGCCACGCCGTCGGCGGACCCGACCTCCGGCAGCGGCAGCGGTGCGGGCGCCGGCAGGAAGGCGGCCTCGCCGTCGGCCACGGCCTCGGGCGGCGGGTCGCGGACGGCCTCGAAGGGCGGCGCGGACGGTCCGTCCGCCGGCTCGTCCACCGGGTCCTCGAAGGGGCAGCCGAGCGGTACGTCCGGGGACTGAGCGACCGCTGGGCCGTGTGTGGATTTGGTTTCGGCTTGCCGGGTGGTTGCGGTCCGCACCACCCGGCAGGGTAGCGTCAGGTCTGCCATGGACATTGCTTACATCCCCAGCCCGTCGACCGGCGTGATCCACCTCGGACCGATCCCGCTGCGCGGCTACGCGTTCTGCATCATCGTCGGCGTCTTCGTCGCCGTCTGGCTCGGCAACAAGCGGTGGGTCGCCAGAGGCGGCAAGCCGGGGACGGTCGCGGACATCGCCGTGTGGGCGGTGCCGTTCGGGCTGGTCGGCGGTCGCCTCTACCACGTGATCACCGACTACCAGCTGTACTTCGGCGAGGGCCGCAACTGGGTCGACGCCTTCAAGATCTGGGAGGGCGGTCTCGGGATCTGGGGTGCCATCGCGCTCGGCGCGGTGGGTGCCTGGATCGGCTGCCGGCTCCGCGGGATCCCGTTGCCGGCCTGGGCCGACGCCCTGGCCCCCGGCATCGCGCTGGCCCAGGCCTGCGGGCGCTGGGGCAACTGGTTCAACCAGGAGCTGTACGGCCGGGCCACCGACCTGCCGTGGGCCGTCGAGATCAGCGAGGGCACGAACCGCGTCGCCGGCACCTACCACCCGACCTTCCTGTACGAGTCGCTCTGGTGCGTCGGCGTCGCCGTGCTGGTGATCTGGGCCGACCGCCGCTTCACGCTCGGCCACGGGCGGGCGTTCGCGCTGTACGTCGCCGCGTACTGCGTGGGCCGCGCCTGGATCGAGTACATGCGGGTCGACGAGGCGCACCACATCCTGGGCCTGCGGCTGAACGTCTGGACCTCGATCGTGGTCTTCGTCCTGGCCGTGGTCTACCTGGTGCTGTCGGCCAGGCTGCGTCCGGGCCGTGAGGAGATCGTCGAGCCGGAGACCTCCGGTGGCGCGAAGGACAAGGGCGGCGACCGGCCCGGGGCCGAATCCGGGGCCAAGGACGAAGCCGGTGCCGCCGACGCTGACGGTGACGCTGCGCCCGGGGCGAAGCCGGCCGGCGCGGCGGAGGCCGCCGCCACGGGGCCCAAGGCGTCCGTACTGACGAAGACCGAGCCCGCGGACACCGCGCGCGCCGCGGCCGCCGCCGAACCGGAGGGCGCCGTCACGGCGGACCCGCTGAAGGCGGAGCCGGCCGGGGGCGCGACCCCGGAGACAGGGAAGTCCTGACCGGAACGTACGGGGAAGGGGGGGCCCGCCCCCCCCGGGGCCCCCCCGCCGCGTTGCGCGCCGGGGGGCCGGGGGGGGCGCGCGGGGGGCGGTCAAGCCGGGCGGCCGCGGCGTCCGGGCGGCGGGGGGCCCGGCCCCCGCGGGCCCGGTCAGGCCGAGCCGAGGGTTCGAAGAGCTCGGGCGGCGATCTCGCGGCCGATCGGGAGCGAAGC
>NZ_JBEOXU010000101.1:0-23605 GCF_040296725.1 Streptomyces sp. NPDC002044 | reverse complement strand
CCGCGGGTCCACCCCTCCCGGGGCCCGGGGTGGGGGGGCCCCCGGCCCGCGCCGGTTAGGGGCCCCCCCCCCACGACCGGGGCCGGTCCGGCCCCGGACTACGACCAGGTGGCGACGAAGTAGCCGACTCCGTACGGCGCGTCCTCGTACAGCAGGCGCCCGTCGAGGCCCGCGTCCTCGGCGGCGCCCGCCAGGACCTGCCACGGAGCCCGGCCGGCGGCCTGGAGTTCGGCCGCGAGCCCGGGGTCGAGGGCGGCGAGGGCGGCGGTGTCGGCGGCGCCGAGCGCGCGGCCCGCGGCCGCGTCGAAGGCGGCGGCCCGCTCGTCGAGGTAGCCGGGGGCCTTCAGGGTCCGGCAGGCGCTGCCGTCGCCCATCACGAGCAGCGCGACGCGGGTGTCCCGGGCGGCGAGTTCCCGGCCGGCCCGCAGGCAGGCGGCGGTGTCCAGGGGCTCCGCGACGCCGAACCCCTCCACCGGGGCGGCGCCCCAGCGGGCGTGCGCCAGCAGCCAGGCGCCCACGGCGAGGGAGGGGGGCAGCAGGCGCGGCCCCTCGTCACCCTCCCCGAGCTGTACGTCCGCCCCGGCCCCGAAGCCCCGGAAGGTGCCCCGGGCACCCTGCGGGTAGGGCCCGCGGTGGTCCTCGTCGGCGGTCCCGACGACGACCAGCAGATCGGGGCGCGAGGCGGCGAGCACGGCGAGGGCGTCGGAGCAGGCGGTGCGGGCGTCGCCGAGTTCGGCGGCGGCCCCCGCCGCGACCTCGGGCACGAGCAGCGGCGGGGCGGGGCATACTGCGGCGGCAACAAGCATGATCGGCAGCCTAACGCGGTCCCGCGGGGCGAACCCGGCGGCGGCCCGCCGAGCGCGCCCCGGTGAGCGGCCCCGGCGGCGGCCAGGCGAGCGCGGTCCCGTCAGCCCTGCGCGACCGCGCAGCCGGAGGTGACGGCCGGCAGGGGCGCCGGGACGCCCAGCGTCGGGATGCCGAGCATGACGCCCGCCGGGCCGGCCGGTGCGGCGTTGCGCTTCTCCCAGGCGTCGCCGGACCGGGTGCGGCGCACGGAGTGCGTCGGGCCCTCGGCCAGCAGGTGGTGCGGGGCGGCGTAGGTGATGTCCACGGTGACCACGTCGCCGGGGCGGACCTGCGCCTCCGGCTTCGTGAAGTGGACCAGGCGGTTGTCGGGGGCGCGGCCGGAGAGGCGGTGCGTGGCGCCGTCCTTGCGGCCCTCGCCCTCCGCGACCATGACCTCCAGGGTGCGGCCGACCTGCTTCTTGTTCTCCTCCCAGGAGATCTCCTCCTGGAGGGCGACCAGCCGCATGTAACGCTCCTGGACGACCTCCTTGGGGATCTGCCCGTCCATGTCGGCGGCGGGGGTGCCGGGCCGCTTGGAGTACTGGAAGGTGAAGGCGTTCGCGAAGCGGGCCTCGCGCACGGCGTGCATCGTCTGCTGGAAGTCCTCCTCCGTCTCACCGGGGAAGCCCACGATGATGTCGGTGGAGATGGCGGCGTGCGGGATGGCGGCCCGGACCTTCTCGATGATGCCGAGGAAGCGCTTCTGGCGGTACGAGCGTCGCATCGCCTTCAGGATCGCGTCGGAGCCGGACTGCATCGGCATGTGGAGCTGCGGCATGACGTTCGGGGTCTGCGCCATCGCCTCGATCACGTCGTCCGTGAAGTCGCGCGGGTGCGGGGAGGTGAAGCGGACCCGCTCCAGGCCCTCGATCTGCCCGCAGGCGCGCAGCAGCTTGCCGAACGCCTCGCGGTCGCCGAGGTCGGACCCGTAGGCGTTCACGTTCTGGCCGAGCAGGGTGATCTCCGAGACGCCCTCGGCGACCAGCGCCTCGACCTCGGCGAGGATGTCGCCGGGACGGCGGTCCTCCTCCTTGCCGCGCAGCGCGGGGACGATGCAGAAGGTGCAGGTGTTGTTGCAGCCGACGGAGATCGAGACCCAGGCGGCGTACGCGGACTCGCGGCGGGTCGGCAGTGTGGAGGGGAAGGCTTCCAGCGACTCGGCGATCTCGACCTGCGCCTCTTCCTGGACGCGGGCGCGCTCCAGCAGCACGGGGAGCTTGCCGATGTTGTGCGTGCCGAACACGACGTCGACCCAGGGGGCCCGCTTGACGATCGTGTCGCGGTCCTTCTGGGCGAGGCAGCCGCCGACCGCGATCTGCATGCCGGGGCGCCTGGTCTTCATCGGGGCGAGCCGGCCGAGGTTGCCGTACAGCTTGTTGTCGGCGTTCTCGCGCACGGCGCAGGTGTTGAACACGACGACGTCGGCGTCGCCGTCGGAGCCCTCGGGGGCGCGCGTGTAGCCCGCGCCCTCCAGCAGACCGGACAGCCGCTCGGAGTCGTGCACGTTCATCTGGCACCCGTAGGTGCGCACCTCGTATGTTCCCTTGACGTCCACTGCCGTGCTCCGGTCGCTGCTGCTGGTCATACGACAAGGGTAGGCGGTACCCGGGAGCCCTCCGGTCCCCCGTGCGGCCTGCCCCGCGGCAGGCGGCGGGGCGAAGAGGACGGACAGCAGGTCCTGGGCGTAGCCGCACGCCGGGCCGCCCTCGCCGGGGGGAGCGGCCGGGGTCGTCGGCGCGCGGCCGGACGCCGGCCAGGTCCACCCCGAAGAAGCGCAGGCCGCGCGGGGTGACGGCGGCCGGGTCGGGCTGCTGCGGGGGTCCGGCCGGGCCCGCCGCGCGGGAGCTGCTGGGACGGCTGCGGGCGGGGGTCCGGGAGGGCGCGCCGTGACAGGACGGCGGGCGGGTGGCAGGATCGCGGCCATGCCTCTCGTACCGCCCCGGATCAGCAGGCGCCACGCCCTGCGGGCCCTGGTGGCCGTCCTGGCCGTGCTCGGGGTCCTGGCGTGGTGGCTGAAACCGTTCAGCGCGCCGGAGCTGAAGGGCGAGCTGGCCTTCAGCACGGGTGTCCGCACCGGGGTCTACCACCGCTACGGACAGTTGCTGGAGCAGGAGCTGCGGCAGGACATGCCCGAGGTGAAGGTGCGGCTGGACCCCAGCGAAGGCTCGCAGCAGAACCTCCGGCGGATCGCCTCCGGTGAGGCGGACTTCACGGTGGCGACGGCGGACGCGGTCGCCAAGTACCGGCAGGACGGGAAGCCCGGCGCGGCCTGGCTGCGCGGGGTCGCCCGGCTCTACGACGACTACGTCCAGCTGGTGGTTCCCGCGGGCTCCCCGGTGCAGTCGGCACGGGACCTGCGCGGGAAGCGGGTGGCGGTCGGCCAGGACGGTTCCGGGGTGCGGCTCATCTCGGAACGGCTGCTGACGGCGGCCAAACTGGACCCGCGCCGCGACATCACCCCGGTGTCCATCGGCATCGACACCATGCCGGCCGAGCTGGAGGCGGGCCGGATCGACGCGTTCTTCTGGTCCGGGGGCCTGCCGACGAACGCGGTGCGCGAGCTGTCGGAGCGGTTCGAGATCCGGCTCGTGCAGCTGGGCGACCTGGTGGAGCAGCTCCAGGCGAGCGGGAGCCCGGCCCGCTACTACCGGGCGGCCGTGATGCCGCAGGACGCGTACACGCTGGCCCGCAACACCAGCGCGGTGGCGACGCTGGCCGTACCGAACCTGCTGGTGACCACGGAGAAGGCGGATCCGGAGCTGACCGAGCAGTTCACCCGGACCGTGATCCTCAGCCGCGACGGGATCGGGCACGAGGTGCACGCCGCGCAGCTGGTGGACCTGCGTACGGCGATCTACACCGACCCGCTGGACCTGCACGAGGGTGCCCGGCGCTACTACCGCTCGGTCAAGCCGTAGCGCCGCGCGCCGCTCAGTGCTTTCCCGGGCCCCTCACGCCCCTCGGGCCGGCAGCAGCATCGTCGCCGCCGCTGCCGCGCCGATCAGCCCGGCGTCGGTGCCCAGGGCCGCCGGGACCACCCGCAGCTCCTTGACGAAGGAGAGCGTGGCGTAGGCGGCCAGGTGGCGGCGGACCGGGGCGAAGAGGGTGTCGCCGGAGGCGGCGACACCGCCCCCGATGACCGCGATGTCCGTTTCGACGAGGGTCGCGGTGGCCGCGATGGCCGCGGCCAGGGCGCGGCCGGCCCGGTCGAAGGCGGCCCGGGCGACCGGGTCGCCCGCGTCGGCGGCGGCCGCCACGCCGGCCGCCGTGGCGTCCTCGCCGGGGTTCCAGCCCTGGGCCAGGGCCCAGCGGGCGATGGCCGTGCCGGAGGCGATCGACTCGACGCAGCCGTGGCCGCCGCAGGCGCACCGCTCACCGTCGAAGGCCACGCTGATGTGGCCGATGTGGCCCGCGTTGCCGGTGGGGCCGGGGTGGAGCTGGTTGTTCAGGATCAGGCCGCCGCCGACCCCCGTGGACACCACCATGCAGAGCGCGTTCGCGTGCCCCTGGGCCGCGCCGAGCCAGTGTTCGGCTGCGGTCATCGCGACGCCGTCGCCGGCCAGGACGGTCGGCAGTTCCGTTCCGCGCGCCGCGAGTTCGGCCGCGACGCGGGCCTGGACCGGGAACTCCCGCCACGCCCCGATGTTGACCGGGCTGACCGTGCCCCGGGAGGTGTCCACCGGGCCGGCGCTGCCGATCCCGCAGCGGACCGCCGAGGACCACAGCGGAGAGCCGGACAGGTCCGCGATCACCGCGGTCACCGCCGCCATGACGGCCTCGGCGTCCGTACCGCGCGGGGTCGGCCGCCGGGTGGCGGCCGTCATCGTGCCGTCGGGGTGGACGAGCGCCCCGGCGATCTTCGTACCGCCGATGTCGATCGCCACGGTCGGGCCGGACGCCGGGGCGCCGGCCCGCGCTGCGGGGAAGGGGGCGGTGGGGGTGGTCACGGTGGCGGCTCCAGAAAGGGGTCGGGATTCAGTATGCGCCGCGGGGGGCGCTGTGCTCTCCCGGGGCTCCGGCCCCGGCCGTTCGCTCTCGCGGACCCGCGGGGCGCTGCCCCCGAGAACGGCGAGGAGCTCCTCGGCCGCGAGGTGCCCGAAGCCCGCGGTGTCGCGTACGAGGGCGGTGAGCCGGGGGTGGGTGACCCGGCGCAGCGCGGAGTCGTCCCAGGCCACGAGCGACAGCCGGCCGGGTACGGGAATCCCCGGCTCGGCGGCGACCGCGAGGCCGGCCAGGGCCATCACGTCGTTCTCGTACACGAGGGCGGTGGGCGCTCCGGGCCCGGCCGGCACCCGGCGGGTGGCGGCGGCCTCCGCGTCGGAGGAGTCGGTGACCACCGAGCGCACCTGTCCGGGACCGAGGCCGCTCCGCGCCGCCTGTGCCCGCAGGAAGTCGATCCGGCGGGCCGTGTGGGCCAGGTCGGGCAGCCCGGCGACGTGGACGATCCGCCGGTGGCCCAGCCCGTGGAGGCGGTCGAGGACCTGCGCCGTGGCCCCGGCGTCGTCCGCGCGCACCCGCGGACAGGGCGGCGGACGGCGCTGTTGGCCTGCCGGCCGAGATCCTCGGCCCCCCGGCGGATCCGGGCGCGGGTGGCGTGGGAGACACCCGGCCCGCCGTTGAGCGCGAAGGACACGGCGCTTCGCGACACCCCGGCCTGGCGGGCGATGTCCTTGATGGTGGGTCTGCGGGCCATGGCCTGCCTCATTCGTCCTTCGGTGGGCCGCGCGCGGCGGAACGCGCGGCGCGATACGGATGGCGGAATACGGACGGCGATGGCCGGACCGTACGCGATCCTGCCCCGGCGCACCGCCCGCACCCTCGCCCGCCCGTACGGACGGCCGCCGCACCCGCCCCTGGAGGCGTGGGGCGACCTGCCGGGCCCGCGTTCCGGATCCGGACGCGCACCGCCCGCGCGACGGGTCACGGCGGCCCGGGGAAGGCGTCCGGAGCGGACAGGGAGGTGACGGAATGACACCGCGCCCTTCCGCTGACCTCTCGGTTTCGAGCCATTTCCCGACTGTCGCCACAGCGCATGAGGTGCAGTGCGCATGAGGCACACGAGCCCTTCTGCCGGCTGGGCTGAAGCGCATGAGCAAGAACTCGGCCGAGCCGGGCCGGACGCCCCGTTGACGTGTCTCCCGGGAGCGCGGAAAGTGCGTCGTCCGGCGCAGTCCCCCGAACTCCGACTCCGGGAACCCCATGCACGGCGAAACCGCCCCCCGCACCCTCCGTTTCGGCGCGAACTACACGCCGACGCGGGGCTGGTTCCACCACTGGCTGGACTTCGACCTCGACGAGGTCCGCGCCGACCTCGATTCGATCGCCTCGCTCGGGCTGGACCACATCCGTGTCTTCCCCTTGTGGCCGGTCTTCCAGCCGAACCGGACCCTGATCCGTCCGCGCGCGGTCGGGCAACTGCTCGCGCTGGCCGACGCGGCCGCCGAGCGCGGCCTCGACGTCAACGTGGACGGTCTGCAAGGGCACGTGTCGAGCTTCGACTTCCTGCCCTCCTGGACGAGGACCTGGCACCGGCGCAGCATCTTCGCCGATCCGGAGGTGGTGACCGCGCAGGAGGAGTACCTGCGTACGCTGGCCGCCGCCCTCGCCGACCGGCCGAACTTCCTGGGCATGACCGTGGGCAACGAGATCAACCAGTTCGCCGACGACCCGCACCCCGACCCTGACCGGATCACCCGCGAGCAGGCCGGACGCTGGCTGGAGCGGATGCTCGCCGCCTGCGAGCGGGGCGCACCCGGCCGGTCCCACGTCCACGCCGAGTACGACGCCGTCTGGTACCGCGACGGGCACCCCTTCACCGCGGCCCAGGCCGCGCGGCTGGGGGCGGCCACCACGGTGCACTCCTGGGTGTTCAACGGCACCGCGCAGCGCCACGGCCCGTCGGGGACGGCGACCGAGCACCACGCCGCGTACCTGATCGAGCTGTCGAAGGCCTGGGCCCTGGACCCGCACCGGCCGGTGTGGCTCCAGGAGGCCGGGGCGCCCGCGCCGCTGATCCGGCCGGGGCGGGCGGCGCGCTTCACCGAGGCGACCGTGGCGAATGCCCTGGACTGCGCGGACGTGTGGGGAGTGACCTGGTGGTGCTCGCACGACGTGTCCCGTGAGCTGGCGGACTTCCCGGAACTGGAATACGGCCTCGGGCTGCTCACCGCCGACCGGCGGATCAAACCGGCCGGCGCGGCCATCGCCCGGATCGCCGCGCGGTGGCGGGGCCGGGAGCACCGGCCCGCCGTACGGACCACCGCGCTGGCCGTGGACGTCGGAGGGGCGGAGGAGGCCCCACGGCGCTCGGTGTGCGCGCCGGGCGGGGCCTTCTTCGAGACCTGGGCGGCGCTCACGGCCGACGGGGTCCGCCCGGCGGTGGTGCTGGCCGAGCGGGCCGGGGACCGCGCCCACCTGGCGGCGCGCGGCATCACGGAGGTGGTCCACGCCCCGCCCCCCGCCTGACGGCCGCACGCGCCGGACGCCCGCCGCCCTCGCGGCCCCGGCCGCCGTTCCGGCCTGCACCCCGGCCCGTACCCCGGTCCGTACCCCGGCCCCGTGTCAGCCCGCCCGCCCCTCCGGAGGAGCCCCGCATGTCCGAGACCGGCCCCGGCGTCGACCCTCGTACCGCCGCTGTCACCCCCGCCCGGGCCCCCGTACGCCCGACCCGGCGCGGTGTGCTCGCCGCGGGAGCCGGCGCCGGGGCCGGCGGCCTCGCCCTGCTCGGCCCGCCCCCCACGGCCCGGGCGGTGCCCGCCGCCCCGGCCCCGCCCGGGCCGGTCCCCGCCGCCGCCGCCCTGACCCCGTACGCCTCCTACTGGTTCCCGGACTCGCTCCCCGCCGGCACGCCCGGCCCGGGCATCGTGTGGCGCTCGCTCAAGCGGTGGACTCCGGAGTCGGACCCCGACCTCGCCCACAACACCGCCACCGTGCCGCTCGCCCCCCGCTTCACCCCGGTCGCGCCCCATCCGGGCGCCCGCGCCGGGCAGGCCCGGATCTCCTCCCTCGTCTCCTTCGGGCCGACCGCGCGGAACCCGTCGCAGGGCTCCCCGACCGCCGACTCCTACGCCCTCACGCACTGGGCGTACATCGACGAGCTGGTCTTCTGGGGCGGTTCCGCCGGCGAGGGGATCGTGCTGGCCCCGAACGCCCCGGTGATCGACGCCGCCCACCGCAACGGTGTCCGCGTCCTCGGCAACGTCTTCCTGCCGCCCGTGGCCTACGGCGGCGACCTCCAGTGGACCCGCGACCTCGTCCAGCGGGACTCCTCCGGCCGCTTCCCGATCGCCGCGCAACTGGCCCTGGTCGCGGCGGCGTACGGCTTCGACGGCTGGTTCGTCAACGCCGAGACCGACGGCGGCGACAGTGAACTCGCTTCGCGGATGCGGGAGTTCCTGCGCGCCCTCCGGACGGCCGGGGCTCCGCACGGGCTGCGCACCACCTGGTACGACGCCATGAACAGCACCGGCCGGGTCGGCTGGCAGGGGGCGCTCAACGCGCTCAACCAGGAGTTCTTCGAGGACCGGACCGGCCCGGTGTCCGACACGCTGTTCGTCGACTTCCGCTGGACCCCGGAGCGGCTGGCCTCGTCGGGGGCGCTCGCGGACCGGCTCGGGCGCGGCCGCCACGAACTGTGGGCGGGCGTGGACGTGGAGTCCAACGGGTGGAACAGCTCGGTGCGTTGGGACGCGATCGTCCCGCGCGGGCGCGATCACGTCGTCAGCTGCGGGCTCTACCGGCCCGAGTGGACGCGCGAGCACCTCACCGACCGCTCCCCCGGCGCCTTCCACCGCGCCGACGACCGGTTCTGGACGGGAGAGTCCCTCGACCCGTCCCGCCCCGCGCCCGAGGGCACCTGGCGGGCCCCCGCCACCGTCGTCGCCGACCGGTCCACGGTCGCCGCGCTGCCCTTCGCGTGTTCCTTCAACACGGGCCACGGGGAGCGCTGGTACGAGGCGGGCGAGGTGCTCTCCGACGCTCCCTGGAGCCACCTCGGGCTCCAGGACCGGCTCCCGGGCCGCCGCTGGGTCGTGGAGACCTCCGGGACGCGGCCCACCGTGACCCTGGACTTCGCGCGGGCCTGGCGCGGGGGCTCCAGCCTGCTGGTCGCGGGCCGTCTCACCGCGCCCGCCGCGGTCGGACTGCACTCCACCCGGCTGCCGCTGACCCGCTCCACGATGCTGGAGCTGGTGCACGCCGCCGCGTCGGGCCCGGTCGGGGTAGAGGTCGGGGTGGCCGTACGCGAGCCCGCCGCCCCGGGCGAGCCGGTCCCCTACACCTGGTTCCCGGCGCGGGAACCCGCCCCGGGGCCGGGCTGGCGCACCGCGCGGTTCGGGCTCGCCGCCCTCGCGGGCAGGACGGCGTACGGGCTCGCCGTACGGATCACCGCGCGCGGGAGCGGTCCGGTGGAGTGGCGGCTCGGCGCCCTGTCGGTGCGCGACGGCTCTTCCGGAGGGCGGCCGGCCCCGCCCACCGCGCCGACCGTGGACGCCTCGGCCGTCCGGGACGGCACGGCGGAGGTCCGACTGTCCTGGCGCCGCGCACCGCGCCGGCCCGCCCGCCCCCCGCGGGTCCGGCACTACGAGGTGTCCCGGGTGCTGCCCGACGGCACCCGCCGCTTCCTCGGCGGCACCTGCGGGACGGCCCTGTACCTCCCGGCGGTGCCCCGCGCGGGCCGGGAGCGGGCGGTGGCCTTCGAGGTGCGGGCCGTGGACGAGCTGTACGCGGCCTCCGCCCCGGCCCGCACCACGCTCCCGTGGAGCTAGGGCGCCGCGGGGTCGGTGCGCGGGACGGCCACGGTCACCCGTAGTCCGTGCGGCGGGTTGTTCTCGTAGGAGAGGGACCCGCCGCCCGCTGCGAGCAGGGCCCGGGAGATGGACAGGCCCAGGCCGGAGCCCTTGACGTTCTGGTGGCGTCCGCTGCGCCAGAAGCGGTCGCCGACGCGCAGCAGCTCGTCCTCGGTGAGACCGGGCCCGCGGTCGGCGACGACCACGCGGACGGTCCGTGCGACGGCCTCGACCGACACCTCGACCTCTTCGCCGGACGGGGTGAACTTGAGGGCGTTGTCGATGACGGCGTCGAGCGCGCTGGACAGCGCGATGGGGTCGGCCCAGCCGGTGACGGCGCTGCGGCCGGTCACGGTGAGCCGTACGCCCTGCTCCTCGGCGTACGGCCGCCAGGACGCCGCCCGCTCGGCGGCGAGCGCCCCGATGTCGGTGAGGCTGATCTCCGCGGAGGCGTGCTCGGCGAGCGCGAGGTCGAGCAGGTCGTCCAGGACCTGTGTCAGGCGCTTGCCCTCGGTGCGTACGGAGGCGATCTCCTCGTTGTCCTCGGGGAGCTCCAGTGCGAGCAGCTCGATGCGCAGGAGGAGCGCGGCGAGGGGGTTGCGCAGCTGGTGGGAGGCGTCGGCGACGAACGCCCGCTGCTGTTCCAGCACCTCTTCGACGTTGTCGGCCATCTCGTTGAACGAATGGGCCAGGCGTTGCAGTTCCGGCGGCCCGCCGGCGGCGGCGACCCGCGAGTTCATCCGCCCGGTGGCGATGCCGTGTGCGGCCGCGTCCAGGGTCTGTACGGGCTTGAGGACCCAGCTGGTGAGGCGCAGGGCGGCGCCGAAGGCGACCAGCATGGCGGCGGCCAGCCCGGCGGCGATGATCAGCCAGCCGCGCAGGATCCGGCTCCGCATCTGGTCGGTCGGCGATTCGGTGGCGACGACGGCCACGACGTCGCCGTCGAGGACCACCGGGGAGGCGACAAGCAGTTTCCCGTGCGTCTGCCAGGGCCACACCTGCGGGGGGTCGTGGCTGCGGCGTCCGGCGAGCGCCTCGACGAAGGCTTCCCGGCCCTTGCCCTTCGCCGGGAGCTCCCACCAGCCCGGGGCCCGGGCCATGGCGTTGTCGTCGCGGTAGAAGATGCCGACGCGGATGCCGTACAGCTCCTGGTAGCGGACGAGCTCCAGCTGCAGGGTCGCGCGGCGCTCGTCGGCTCCCGAGGCCCCGGAGCCCTCGGCGTCGACGACGAACTGGGCGAGGGCGGCGAAGCGGGCGCTGTCGTCGATCCGGTCGACCACCACCCGCTGCTGCTGGCCGGCGGCCAGGCTCACGGCCAGCGGGAAGCCGAGGGCGAGCAGCGTGCCCGCCATCAGGATGACGAGCAGCGGGAGCAGCCGGGCACGCACGTCGGGATCCCGCTAGGGGGCGGCCGGGGCGACGAGCCGGTAGCCCACCCCGCGGACGGTCTCGATGAGGGCGGGCATGCGCAGCTTGGAGCGCAGCGAGGCGACGTGCACCTCCAGGGTGCGGCCCGTCCCTTCCCAACTGGTGCGCCAGACCTCGCTGATGATCTGTTCGCGGCGGAAGACGACGCCGGGCTGCTGGGCCAGCAGGGCCAGCAGGTCGAACTCCTTGCGGGTGAGGGGGACGTCGGCGCCGTCCACACTGACCCGCCGGGTGGGCAGCTCGATGCTGACGGTGCCGAGCCGGACCATGGCGGGCGTGCCGGTTCCGGTGGCGGCGGCCTCCTCGGAGGCTCCCGCGCGCCGGGCGACGGCGTGGATGCGGGCGAGGAGCTCGCCGGTGTCGTACGGCTTGGTGACGTAGTCGTCGGCGCCCATGTTCAGCCCGTGGATGCGGGAGCGCACGTCGGCCCGGGCGGTCACCATGATGACGGGCGTGGCGGTGCGCTTGCGGATCTTTCCGCAGACCTCGTAGCCGTCCTGGTCGGGCAGGCCGAGGTCGAGCAGGACCACTCCGAAGGGCGGGGCGCCGGCGGGCAGCAGTGCCTGGAGCGCCTCCTCGCCGTTGCGGGCGTGGGTGACCCGGAAGCCGTGCCGGGCGAGGATCGCGGACAGGGCGGCGGCGACGTGGTCGTCGTCCTCGACGAGCAGCAGTCTCATGCCGTCCCCCTCTCCTCTTCTTGCTCTTCAGCTTCCGTACGCATGGCCACCTGCATCCACGCCGATGCGGAGTCCCACGTCAAGGGGGTTCCGGTGCGGCGCGGCTTCCGTTACGCACCCGGTACGCGCCCGCGGGGGCTCCGCGCACGGAGCGTATCCGGGCGAGGCCGGATCGTTATCCTCAATTCTCCCTCAGATGTGGTGACGTTGTGCGCGCCGCGTCACTACTGTCCTCCCAACCGAGGAGGACGGAGCAAGAAGCCGATGAGCGGAGTATCAGTGACCAAGGACGTGCAGGACGCGGCCGGTGCCGCGGACGACCTGGTCGTACTGAGCAACGTCAACAAGCACTTCGGCGCGCTGCACGTGCTTCAGGACATCGATCTGAGCATTGCCCGCGGTGAGGTCGTCGTCGTGATCGGTCCTTCGGGATCGGGCAAGTCCACGCTGTGCCGGACCATCAACCGTCTGGAGACCATCGACTCGGGCACCATCACGCTCGACGGAAGCCCCCTGCCCGCGGAGGGCAAGGCGCTGGCCCGGCTGCGCGCCGACGTCGGCATGGTCTTCCAGTCGTTCAACCTCTTCGCGCACAAGACGGTGCTGGAGAACGTCATGCTGGGCCAGCTCAAGGTCCGCAAGACCGACCAGAAGGCCGCCCGCGAGAAGGCCGTGGCCCTGCTGGACCGGGTGGGCGTCGGCTCCCAGGCCGACAAGTACCCGGCGCAGCTCTCCGGCGGCCAGCAGCAGCGCGTGGCCATCGCCCGCGCGCTGGCGATGGACCCGAAGGTGATGCTGTTCGACGAGCCGACGTCGGCTCTCGACCCGGAGATGATCAACGAGGTGCTGGAGGTCATGCAGCAGCTCGCCCGGGAGGGGATGACGATGGTCGTCGTCACGCACGAGATGGGCTTCGCCCGCTCCGCGGCGAACCGCGTCGTCTTCATGGCCGATGGCAAGATCGTCGAAGAGGCCGCGCCCGAGCAGTTCTTCAGCAACCCGCGCAGTGACCGGGCCAAGGACTTCCTGTCGAAGATCCTGCACCACTGAGGTCGGGGTCTGGTAGTGATCCGGTGACGGGCCTCCGCCCGACCGGTTCCTGCCGCCTGCGCATGTGCCCGTAAAGCGTCGCTCGTCGTTCAACAACGTCTCATCCGAGGGAAGTTCACCATGAAGATCTCCAAGGTTGCCGCGACCGCGGCCATCGCCGTCGCTCTCGCCCTGACCGCGACCGCCTGTGGCGGCAGCGCCAAGGACGCCGCGAGTGACGGCGGTGCGTCCGGTGGCACCGCCAAGGACAAGCTCGTCGTCGGCATCAAGTTCGACCAGCCCGGTCTGGGTCTGAAGACCCCGGACGGCAAGTTCACGGGCTTCGACGTCGACGTCGCGACGTACGTGGCCAAGGAGCTCGGCTACCAGCCGGACCAGATCGAGTTCAAGCAGGCCGTCAGCGCCGAGCGCGAGAACCTGATCTTGAACGGCGACGTGAAGTTCATCGTCGCGACCTACTCGATCAACGACAAGCGCAAGGAGAAGGTCGACTTCGCCGGCCCGTACTTCCTCGCGCACCAGGACCTGCTGGTCCGCGCCGACGAGACCTCGATCACCAAGGCCGAGGACCTGAACAAGAAGAAGCTCTGCTCGGTCACCGGTTCGACCTCGGCGCAGAACGTCAAGACCAAGCTGGCCCCCGAGGCCGACCTGCTGGAGCAGGGTGGCTACTCCGAGTGCCTCACCGGCCTGGAGAACAAGGCCGTCGACGCGCTGACCACGGACAACTCGATCCTGGCGGGCTACGCGGCGCAGGACAAGAACAAGGGCAAGTTCAAGCTGGCCGGGCTGAGCCTGAGCAACGAGAACTACGGCATCGGTCTGAAGAAGGGCGACAAGGAGCTCCAGACCAAGATCAACGCCGCGCTCAAGAAGATGGTCACGGACGGCAGCTGGCAGAAGGCCGTGGACACCAACCTCGGTCCGGCCAACTTCAAGAGCGAGCCTGCCCCGCAGATCACCGAAGGCAGCTGATTCATCGGTGAGGAGCGTCGCCGCCCGCCCGTCGCGGGCGGCGGCGCACCTCACCGGCCATCCTGGGGAGAGCGCAGGGCATCGTGTTCGATTTTCTTGATTCCGGGCAGTACGACGTGCTCGGAGCCTTCTGGGTGACGGTTCAGCTCACCCTCTACTCGGCGGCCGGATCCCTGGTCTGGGGCACCGCCCTGGCCGGGATGCGGGTCAGCCCGGTCCCGCTGCTACGCAGCTTCGGCACCGCTTACGTCAACCTGGTGCGCAACACCCCGTTGACCTTGCTGATCATCGCCTGCTCACTGGGGCTCAACCAGACCCTCGGCATCGCTCTGGGCGGCGACACGTTCAAGGAGACCGGCTTCCGGCTGGCGGTCCTCGGACTGATCGCCTACACCGGCACCTTCGTCTGCGAGGCCCTGCGCTCCGGCATCAACACCGTGCCCGTCGGCCAAGCCGAGGCGGCCCGCGCGCTGGGGCTGAGCTTCTTCCAGGTGCTCACCCTGATCGTGCTCCCCCAGGCCTTCCGGGCGGTCATCGCACCGCTCGCCAACGTACTGATCGCGCTCACCAAGAACACCACGGTGGCGGCGACCATCGGCGTGGCCGAGGCGGCCCTGCTGATGAAGGAAATGCTCGAGAACGAGGCGCAGGCGGTCTTCGCGGTCTTCGCGGTCTTCGCCCTCGGTTTCGTCCTGCTGACCCTGCCCACCGGTCTGGTGCTGGGCTGGGTCGCCAAGCGAGTGGCGGTGAAGCGATGAGTTCCGTGCTGTACGACACCCCCGGCCCCAAGGCCAGGGTGCGCAACTGGATCTACAGCGGGATCTTCGTCGTGCTGTTCGGGCTCGTCCTGTGGTGGGCGCTGTCCCTCATGGGCGAGAAGGGCCAGCTCGACGCCGACAAGTGGTCCCCCTTCGTCACCGACAGCCGGGTCTGGACCACGTACCTGCTCCCCGGCCTGCTGGAGACCCTCAAGGCCGGCGCGCTCTCCATGGTGATCGCCCTCCCGCTGGGCGCGCTGCTGGGCATCGGCCGGCTGTCGGACCACGCGTGGGTGCGGGGACCGGTCGGCGCGTGGGTGGAGTTCTTCCGCGCCATCCCGGTCCTGATGCTGATGCTGTTCGGCAGCGCGCTGATGGCGCCGCAGTTCCTGGACGTCCCGTCCGACACCCGGCCCTTCTGGGCCGTGGTCACGGGCCTGGTCCTCTACAACTCGGCCGTCATCGGCGAGATCGTCCGGGCGGGCGTGCTCTCGCTGCCCAGCGGCCAGACCGACGCCGCCAAGGCGATCGGCATGCGCAAGGGCCAGACGATGTTCTACGTGCTGATCCCGCAGGCCGTGACGGCGATGCTGCCGGCCCTGGTCAGCCAGCTCGTGGTGATCCTCAAGGACACCGCGCTCGGCGGCGCGCTGCTGGGCTTCGCGGAACTGCTCTCCGCGAACCGGCAGATCTCGGCCAACTACAGCAACACCATCCCGTCGCTCGTCGTGATCGCCCTGATCTACATCGTGGTGAACTTCGGGCTCACCAGCTTCGCCTCCTGGCTGGAGGGGCGGCTGCGGAAGTCGAAGAAGGGCACCGGCACCGTGGTCGGCGTGGCCGATGTCAACGACATGGCCACCGGCGGGAACAGCGGCGGCGGGGCCTGACCCCCTCCCCGGTCCGGACCCCCCGGCGGGTCTGACGTACGGTCAGTCATAGTGCGTGGCCCGCGTGGTGCGGCGGAACCCTTCCGCCGCACCACGCGGCGTTGACGCGACCGGCGTCACTTGACGCAGGCACCTCCAGTGGGTTGCATACGTTCTGTGATCACATACCGGACATCGGGAGCCGCGCCATGGACCCGGTGATCGTCGTCGGCGCGGGGCCCGTCGGACTGTCCCTGTCCCTCGCCCTGGCCGGCCAGGGCGTACCCACCGTCGTGCTCGACGAGGGGCCCGGCAAGGAGGAACCCCGGCCGGCCCGTACGGTCGTCCTGCACTCCGACACCGCGGCCATGGTGAACCGGCTGGGCTGCACGACCCTGCGCGACGAGGGGGCGTACTTCGCCGCCTGGCGCACCGTACGGCGCCGCCAGTCCGCCCAGCGCCGCACCTTCGACGACGGCCCGGCCCCGCTTCACCTGCCGCAGCACGCCCTCACCCGCGGACTGCGCGACGCCGCCGCCGCGCACCCGCTCGTTCAGCTGGTCACCGACAGCCGCCTCGACTCCCTGGAGCAGGACGGCCGCGGAGTGAGCGCCCACACCCGCGGCGCCGAGACGACCTGGTGGCGGGGAAGCCACCTCGTCGGCTGCGACGGCGCCCGCTCCACCGTGCGCAAGCTGCTCGGCATCCGCTTCCCGGGCCGCACCGCCGTGGAACGGCACGCCGTGGCCGCCCTGCGCACCGAACTGCCGTGGCCGGGCGAGGCGTTGCTGCACCGCGGCCTGCCGTCCGGGCCGGACGAGGCCACCGCCCGTCCGCTGCCCGACGGGGTGTGGCGGCTGGACTGGCTGCTGCCGCCGCGCGGCGACCTGGTGACCCCCGAAGCGCTGGTCCACCTCGTACGGGACACCCTCGCCGTGTGGTGCGGGGGCACGACTCCCCCGTACGACCTGATCGACACCGGGGTCCACACCCTGCACCACCGGCTGGCCCGGCGCTGGCGCGAGGGCCGCGCCTTCCTCGCCGGGGACGCCGCGCACCTGCTGGGCGCCCTCGGTACCCAGGGCGTCGAGGAGGGGCTCCGGGACGCCGAGAACCTGGCGTGGAAGCTGTCCCTGGACTGGCACCAGGGGGCCTCCGAGGCCCTGCTCGACAGCTACGAGGCCGAGCGGCGCACCGCCGTCGCGGCCCGGCTGCGCGCCGCCGACCAGGCGATGCCGGTCCTGCGGGCCGGCGGCGGCCTGCGCACGTACCTGCCCGGGGCGTCCCGTTCCGCCGAGTCCCTGCTCGCCGACGGCCACCTGGGGCGGGGCCCGCTGGGCGCGGAGCCCGCGTACGCCCCTCCCGTGGCCGTACGCGAGGTGCCGACGGCCACCGAACCGGGCGGGCCGGTGGCGAACGTGGCGGTGACCGCGCCCGACGGCTCGACCGTGCCGCTGCGGGACCTGCTGGGCGGCCGGCTGCTGGCGGTCCTGGTCGCCCCGGGCACCGGGGTCTGGGACCGGCGCCACTGGCTCGGCGCCGGGCTGATGCCGCGGCTCGCGGCGGCGGTGAGCGCGCTGCCGGTCCGGACCGATCTGCTCGTCGCGGACAGCTACCCGGGGGCCCCGGCGCACACCGTGCTCCTCGTACGGCCCGACGGGCACCTCGCGGCGACCTTCGCGGGGGTCAGCCCGGCGGAGCTGTACGAGGCGGCGGACGCCGTCCGCGCCGGTGCCCCGGCCCCGACTGCGCTGACGACGCCCGCCACGACGCCCACGGCGGTGGCCGACTGACGTCCGCCCCTGGTCGGGGGCCGTGCCCGACCGGGACTCCAGCCGTGATCGATTGACCCTCCCGCGGACTCGTGGTTCACTCGCGAACATGACCGGCAACGACGTACGCCTGTGGCGGAGGGTCCATATGGACCTGCTCCGCTACGCGGGCTGCGTGTGTCGCCCTTCCTGCTGATTCGCCTCTGCTCCGCGCGCCCCGTGCCGTCACCGGCCCGCGCGCACCTCCGCGAACCCCAGGAACGGTCCTCCTCCATGTCTGCACCCACGCACGCCCCCGCTCCGGCAGCCGCCGCCGTCCCCGCACCCGCCGCCCCGGCCGGGGGCCCGACGGCGCGCGAACTCCTCGACTTCGCCCTGGAAACCGCGGCGGACGCCGACACCGTCGCGGCCCTGCCCCTGGACCCGCAGGGCCGCACCTGGATCCGGCTGGACGGGCCCGCCGGCAGCGAGGCCTGGCTGATCGGCTGGCCACCGGGCACCGGCACCGGCTGGCACGACCACGCCGGGTCGCGGGGCGCGTTCGCCACCGCCCGGGGGCGGCTCACCGAGAACTCGCTGGCCGTACGCCTGCCCTCGGAAGGCTGGAAGTCCCTGGAACTCGCTCCCGGAGTGGACCGCCTCCGGCACCTGGACGCGGGCACCGGACGGGCCTTCGTCGAGCACCACGTCCACGAAGTCCTGAACGAGTCCCCGGCCGAGCACGCGATCTCGGTCCACGCCTACTACCCGCCGCTGCCGCTGATCCGGCGCTACAGCCGCTCCGGCCCGGTCCTCACCCTGGAGCACGTCGAGCGTCCGGCGGACTGGCAGTGAGCGCCCCGGTCGGCATCGACGAACTGCTGGAGCGGATCCGCGCGGGCTACGACCGGGTCGGCCCGGAGGAGGCCGCCGCGGCCTCCCGCGCCGGGGCCGTGCTGGTGGACATCCGCTACCAGGCCCTGCGCGAGCGGGACGGCCTGATCCCGGGCGCGCTCGTGATCGAGCGCAACGAACTGGAGTGGCGCCTGGACCCGCGGGGCAGCCACCGCGTGCCCGAGGCGACGGGCCACGACCTCCGGGTGGTGGTGATCTGCAACGAGGGCTATGCCTCCACCCTCGCGGCGGCGTCCCTCCACGCCCTGGGACTCCACCGCGCCACGGACCTGACCGGCGGCTTCCAGGCCTGGAGGTCGGCGGGCCTGCCGGTCATCCCCTCCTGACGCCCCGGGGGGTGTGCCGCGGTGCACCCCGTCGCGGTCCGGCGGGGACGCGGTACCCCCTGGTCACTCCCCCGGGTCACCGAGTCCGTCGGCGTCCTCGCCCTCCGCCTCCAGCGCGCGGCGGACCACCCGCAGGGCCATGCCCTCCGGGTACCCCTTGCGGGCGAGCATGCCGGCGAGGCGCCGGAGGCGCTTGTCCCGCTCCAGGCCCCGGGTGGCGCGGAGCTTGCGCTCCACGAGCTCCCGGGCGGTCTGCTCCTCCTGGTCGGAGTCCAGCTGTTCCAGCGCCTCCTGCACGAGGGTGGTGTGCACCCCCTTGGTACGGAGTTCCTGCGCGAGCGCCCGCCGGGCCAGGCCCCGGCCGCGGTGGCGGGACTCGACCCAGGCTCCGGCGAAGGCGGCGTCGTCGATCAGGCCCACCTCCTCGTACCGCGAGAGGACCTGCTCCGACACCTCCTCGGGGATGCCCCGCTTGGCCAGGGCGTCCGCGAGCTGCCGCCGGGTGCGCGGCATCCCGGTGAGCAGGCGCAGACAGATCGCCCGCGCCTGCTCCTCGGGGCTCTGGGGCGGCAGTTCCTGGCGGTCTTCACGGCCGCGCCGGCCTTCACCGCCCCTTTCCTGCTCCCGCACGGGTCAGCTCTTGGCCACGGCGGCCTTGGCCGTCGTCTTGGCCTTCGACGCGGGGGCGGGCACGGCGGCGGCCGCGGTGTCGGCGGTGTCGGTACCGGCGGCCGCAGCGGTCTCGGGGGTGGCGGCCGCGGTGTCCTTGCGGATCCCCACGCCCAGCTTCTCCTTGATCTTCCGCTCGATCTCGTCGGACAGGGCGGGGTTGTCGCAGAGGAACTTCCGCGCGTTCTCCTTGCCCTGGCCGAGCTGGTCGCCCTCGTACGTGTACCAGGCGCCGGCCTTGCGCACGAAGCCGTGCTCCACGCCCATGTCGATCAGGCCGCCCTCGCGGCTGATGCCGTGGCCGTAGAGGATGTCGAACTCGGCCTGCTTGAACGGCGGCGCGACCTTGTTCTTGACGACCTTGACGCGGGTGCGGTTGCCGACCGCGTCCGTGCCGTCCTTCAGGGTCTCGATGCGGCGGATGTCGAGGCGTACGGAGGCGTAGAACTTCAGCGCGCGGCCACCGGTGGTGGTCTCGGGCGAGCCGAACATCACGCCGATCTTCTCGCGGAGCTGGTTGATGAAGATCGCGGTGGTCTTGGACTGGCTGAGCGCACCGGTGATCTTCCGGAGGGCCTGGCTCATCAGACGGGCCTGCAGACCCACGTGCGAGTCGCCCATCTCGCCCTCGATTTCCGCGCGCGGCACGAGGGCCGCCACGGAGTCGATGACGATCAGGTCGAGGGCACCGGAGCGGACCAGCATGTCCACGATCTCCAGCGCCTGCTCGCCGGTGTCCGGCTGGGACAGGATGAGGTTGTCGGTGTCCACGCCGAGGGCCTTGGCGTACTCGGGGTCGAGCGCGTGCTCGGCGTCCACGAAGGCGACGGTGCCGCCGGCCTTCTGCGCGTTGGCCACGGCGTGCAGGGTCAGGGTCGTCTTACCGGAGGACTCCGGCCCGTACACCTCGACCACGCGGCCGCGGGGCAGCCCGCCGACGCCGAGGGCGATGTCCAGCGCCGTCGATCCGGTGGGGATGACGTCGATGGGGTCGTTCGGCTTGTCGCCGAGGCGCATGACCGCACCCTTGCCGAATTGCCGTTCAATCTGTGCGAGAGCGGCGTCGAGAGCCTTCTCGCGGTCGGTGCCTGCCATGGGTTCCACCCGATTTGCTTGAGTCGATCGCTTCACGCCTTTGACGCTAATGCCTGCCACTGACAATGCGCCTCCACCGCCGGTCCGGCTGTGGATAACCAATCAGAATGGATGTTCGATTTCCCTGTCAAGCGCGCCACGCCCGCCCCCCTCCAGCCACCCCGCGACCAGCGCGGGTGCGGCGCGGGTGCGGCGCGGCCGACCCGACGAAGACACGCATTGACAACCCAGGGTTGACAGTCATTCGACTGTCAACCTACGGTTGCCTCTATGACGAACCCTTCCGTGGAACCCGTTCGCATGACCAACCCGGTACGCCTCGACGACCTGATCGAGGCCATCAAGAAGGTCCACACCGACACCCTGGAGCAGCTCAGTGGCGCCGTCGTCGCCGCCGAGGCCCTCGGGGACGTGGCGGACCACCTCATCGGCCACTTCGTCGACCAGGCCCGTCGCTCCGGCGCCTCCTGGACCGACATCGGCCGCAGCATGGGCGTCACCCGCCAGGCCGCCCAGAAGCGCTTCGTCCCCAAGGCCGACAAGGAGGGCGAGGCGGGGATCGACCCGAGCCAGGGCTTCGGCCGCTTCACGCCCCGCGCCCGCAACGTCGTCGTGACCGCGCAGAACGAGGCGCGCGCCGCCGGCAACACGGAGATCCGCACCGAGCACCTCGTCCTGGGCCTGCTGGCCGAGCCCGACGGCCTCGCCGCGCACGCGCTCGCCGCCCAGGGGATCTCGGCGGACGACCTGCGCGCCGCCTCGGCCGCCGCCCTGCCACCGGCCGAGGCCGAGGTCCCCGACCTGGTGCCCTTCGACGCCTCCGCGAAGAAGGCCCTGGAGCTCACCTTCCGCGAGGCCCTGCGGCTGGGCCACGATTACATCGGCACCGAGCACGTCCTCCTCGCCCTCCTGGAGCTGGAGAACGGCACGGGCGTGCTCAGCGGGCTCGGCGCGGACAAGGCCGGCGTCGAGGCGTGGGTCAGCGACGCCTTGGCAGCCGTACTCGGCTCCACGGACGGGACGCAGCGGTAGAGGCGTGCGCGTCCTCCGTCAGCGCGTACCGCTTCACGTACGCGCCGAGGAACGCCTGCAGCGTGGCGACGGCCGGGATCGCGATCAGCGCCCCGACCGCGCCCAGCAGGGCGGTGCCCGCGATGACCGAGCCGAAGGCCACCGCCGGGTGGATGTCCACGGTCTTCGACGTCAGCTTGGGCTGGAGGACGTAGTTCTCGAACTGCTGGTAGACCACCACGAATCCCAGGACGTACAGCGCGTACCAGGGATTGACCGTGAAGGCGATCAGCATCGGCAGCGCGCCCGCGAGGTAGGTGCCGATGGTGGGGATGAACTGGGAGACCAGCCCCACCCACACCGCGAGCGCCGGCGCGTACGGCACACCGAGGACCGCCAGCAGGATGTAGTGCGCCACGCCTGAGATCAGCGCCATCAGCCCGCGCGAGTAGAGGTAGCCGCCCGTCTTGGCGACGGCGATCTCCCAGGCGCGCAGCACCTCGGCCTGCTTCGCGGGCGGCAGTACGGAGCACAGCGCGCGCCGCAGCCGTGGCCCGTCGGCGGCGAAGTAGAAGGAGAACAGCCCGATCGTCAGCAGCTTGAAGAGGCCGCCGAGCACCGTGGCGGACACGTCGAGCACCCCGCTGGCACTGTTCTGCACGTACTTCTGGAGCCAGTCGGAGTGCAGCATGCTGTCCTGGATGTCCAGGCGGGACAGATTGGTGTGGAAGGTCGCGTTGATCGAGTCGATGACCGAGTCGAGGTAGTTCGGGAACCCCTCGACCATCGCGACGATCTGCCCGGCGAGCATCGAGCCGAGCAGGGTCAGGAAGCCCGCCGCGAAGACGAACACCGCGAGGAACACCAGGAAGGTGGCGAATCCGCGCCGCATGCCGCGGGCCGCCATCCGGGCCACCGCGGGCTCGATCGCGAGCGCGAGGAAGAACGCGATCAGGATGTTGACCAGCAGCCCCATCAGCTGGTGGAAGGCCCAGCTGCCGAGCTGGAAGCAGGCGACGAGGGCCAGTACGAGGACCACGGCGCGCGGCAGCCAGCGCGGCATCCGCTCGCCCGCGCCCGCGGCCGCCGGGACGGCGCCCGGAGGCGGCCCGCCGGGGCGGGCCGGATCGGCGGGCCAGGGCGGCTCCCCGGTGCTCGCGGGGCCGCCGGCCGCCGCGGATCCCGCCGGCTCCGCACCCGCTGCCGTCGCGGGCCCTCCGGCCGCCGAGGACCCGTCGGACGGTCCGGCCGTCGCGCCCGGCCGGGCCGCCGGTACCGGTGCGGCCGTCGAAGCCGTCGTGACCGTAGAAGCCCTTGTAGTCGTCACGCCCGTCGTCGCCGTCGCGGGCACCCCGGCAGCGGCGTCCGGGGCGCCTGCGGGCTGGTCGGTCGTCTCATCAGTCGCTGCCACACGGTCAAGTCTCGCCCACCGGCCGCCCATCCGGCGAAGCCGCGTCCGGCCGCGCGGGATCAGCGCATCGAGGCGGGCACGTCCATCGCGGAACACACCGCGCGCCACACGTCCTTGGCTTCCCAGCCCGCGTCCAGCGCCTGGTGGACGGTACGTCCGCCCAGCTCCGTCATCACGTGGTCCCGCGCGAAGGAATCCGCGTAGCCCGCACCGAAGTGCTCCGCCATCCGCTCCCAGAAAATCGTCAACCGCATGCCTCCAGTATCCCGCCCCGGAGAGTGCACCCGCCCCGTTCGTCCCCCTCCGGCGCACCAGCGCGCCCTACGTTTCTCGCATGCCTGGAGACGAAACTCGCCCACCGGTGCCCCCGGTCCCCCCGGCCCCGGCCGTCCCGCCGCAGGACCGGCTGGCCCGCGCCGAGCGGTTCATCTGGCTCACGGCCCGGGTGCTGGAGCAGCGCCGGTTCGCGTTCCACTTCCTCGGCGCGGACGCCGATCCGGTGGACGCCGCCCTCGGCGCCTACCTGGGCGACGACGGCGGCTACGGGCACGCGCTGGATCCGGATCTGCGCGGCCCGCTCAGCCAGCCGCTGCACACCGCGCACGCGCTGCGGGTCCTGGACGGCCTGGGCCGCTGCGCCGGGCAGCGGATCGAGCGGGTCTGCGGCCACCTGACCCGGGTCTCCACCGCGGACGGCGCCCTCCCGGCGCTCGTCCCGGCCCCCCGCGGCCATCTCGCGGCCCCGTACCATCCCGCGTACGACGACCCTCCGGGCGAGCTGCTGGCCACGGGTCCCGTCGTCGGCCTACTGCACCGCAACCGGGTCTGGCACGCCTGGCTCTTCCGGGCCACGGACTTCTGCTGGGACCGCGTCGAAAGCATGCGCCAGTCGCATCCGTACGAGGTCCAGAGCGCGGTGGCCTTCCTCGACGGCGTCCCCGACCGGCCGCGCGCGGCCGCGGCCGCGGACCGGCTGGGGCAGCTCCCAGGTGTACGAGAACCGCCAGATGTTCGCGGGCATGACGTGCACGGCGACTT